>JBJEKG010000302.1:0-6649 GCA_051878535.1 Muribaculaceae bacterium | reverse complement strand
GCTTGGCGGTGATGTCGGCATACAGCGCGGCGGCATCGGGGGCGAACGTCAGCAACGAGTGCACGAACGCCGAGAGCGTTTCGGCGCGGAATGAGCGCATGCTCACGGCCAAGTGCAACTGCGGCGCGAAGGTCACGCGGGCGTTGTGCGCAAGCAACTCGTTCACTCGCCCTTCGGCATACTCCGCGGCGGTGAGCTGATTGGAGATGTACACGCGCCAGTGAGCGAAGCGGTGGTTGAGCGCGGCTATCCACTCGGCGATGCCGGCCTCGCCCGTGTTGATTTCCTGCCCACCGCCCACAAGGCACACAATCACGGCCCAGTCGCGCCGCTGGTCGAGCGACCAAATCAAAAACTCGGCCTCGCTCATGGGGAAGTTGGGCACCTTGAGCTTGTTGCCGTAGGTGCCGCCGCGGCGCAGGTAGTCGGCGATGCGCTTGTGGGTCCAGCTTCGTTGCGCCTCGTCGAAGATGGCCACGTGCTCCACCTCGCCGTAGCCCGCCGTGTCCATCGCCACAGCCTTGTTCGTGTCGATTTCCACCTCGCCATTCTCCACCGGGTTCTTGATTTTGGCCAACATATTGTCGCGATAGCGGTGGATGATTTGGATGAATTGCGACACTTCGCGCCGCGCATCGCTCATCTTTTTCGGCTGATTTTCAGCACGATGTCGGCGCACATTGTCGCGCGCGAGCGCTTCGGTGAGCACAGCCACCAACGGGCCGTTGCCCGAGAGGTACACCGCGCCGTTCTCCTTGTCCAACTCACCATTGCGATAGCTCTGCTTCACGGCCACGTCGAGCCCCACCAACGTTTTGCCGGCGCCGGGCACACCGGTCACAAAGCAGATGCTCTTCTCGCCGGCCGCGCGGGTGCGGTCGATTACGCTGAGGATGAAGTTGATGGTGGCATCGGTGGCGGCCTTGTCGGCCTCGTGGCGGGTGATTTCCTCCACGGAGTGCGATGAATAGAGGGCGCACGCGGCCTCCACGATGGTGGGCGTGGGCGCGTAGGGCGAGATAATCCACTGCGGATTGATGGGCTGTGGGGTAAGGGAACCGTAGCGCGCAACCGTCTGATCAATAAGCGATTGCAAATGCTCACTACCGCAAATAAGCGGGTTGACGATGCGGTCGTGGTAAATCGATGCCTGCAGCACAGAGGTGGCCGAGGTGTGTTCGGTGGGCACCAACACCGGCACGATGATGCTGTCGCGACTGAAGCGGTGGAAGTTCTTCAAATCGAGCGCATAGTCCATCACCTGTTCCACGTCCGCTTGCAACGCCTGCCGCTGACCCACTTTAAACTCCAAGCAGAACAGCAATCCGCGCAACTGCAGCACCACATCCACGCGCTTACCCAACCGCGGTATGTCGTACTCGAAAATGATTTGCGACGACTCGTTGGCCCACGGCCGCAGCACTTGCCGCAGCAACGCAATCTCCTCCTCCCACGCCACGCGGGTGGTAGTCAGCGCATTACCATGATAATTGTGACTAATCTCGCCCACCACCGCCAACGGGTCGGCAGCGATGAACTCAGCAAACGAAGCGGAATACAAACAGCGGTTCGACATAACATACAAATTTTCCGCAAAAATAATAAACTTTCGTTTATTCCACAAATAAAACCACCAAAAATTGCTTCCATATAAATGCCTGAAATACGTTCTACGTTTACAATATTACGTTTATAATACAAGCGATTATAACCAACGAGCGGCTAAAAATGGAGTAAAATGCCGAAAAAATCATTTTTTTGGCAAAAAATTTTGTTAATTCGATTTTAGTCGCTAACTTTGTGTTGCTAAATGTTGCTTTACAACACTTTTACCAATTAATCACCGCAAATAGGTACCCAATGATAAAGTCAGCGATTGAAAAGGTTATAAATGAGGATATGGCCGATATATGGTCAATACTATCAGGCGAAGAAAAGCGCTTGATAGTAGACAATTTTAATATCCAAACCTTCAAAAAGAATCAGTTCATTTATGCCGAAGGCGATGAGCCGGAATATCTCTGGTGCTTGCTCAAAGGCAAGGTCAAGAAGTCGAAAGAGGGCGTAGGCGGCCGCGTGCAAATCCT
Organism: Muribaculaceae bacterium; assembly: GCA_051878535.1. Lineage (GTDB taxonomy): Bacteria > Bacteroidota > Bacteroidia > Bacteroidales > Muribaculaceae > CAG-873. The sequence continues at coordinate 4,562 of JBJEKG010000302.1, read as the reverse complement.
GCGACTGATTCGTCCGGTGCAATATTTCGGTTACCGCGCATATTTTGCCAACGAGCCCTACGTGTCGTCGGCCTCGGCTTTCGAGCCCTCCACCTTGGGCGCTCTGCCGCTGACTTTGGTGAAAGAAATGATTGACCGCAACCGCGATTTGGCATGGTTCTTCATCCGCGAACTCTCGCGCAACCTCGGCGGCTCCGACACCCGCATCGTCAACCTCACCCAGAAGCACATCCGCGGCCGCTTGGCCGAAGCGCTCATCGTCCTCTGCGAAAACTACGGCCTCGAGGACGACGGCTCCACCCTCAAAATCTATATGGCACGCGAAGATTTGGCCAACCTCTCGAACATGACCACCGCCAACGCCATCCGCACCCTCTCAGCCTTCGTCTCCGAAAAACTCATCGTGGTCGACGGCCGCCGCATCCGCATCCTCAACGAGCCCCAACTCCGCAAAATCAGCAAATTCGGCTAAGCACCCGACCTCCAACATTAGGAGGCGAGAGAATGGCATAATAATTCCTGTTCTCCTGCTAAATCTCCTGTTCTACAGTGAGACCTTGCCACTCGCTTAGCCTTCCCCATACACTGCGAAGGCTTCCGGCACGTTGCCGGAAGCCTTCGCTTTGCTTGAGAGATGAGGAGTTAGAGGGTGGTTTTCCACAACCCGTGGAGGTTGCAGTACTCGTAGACAGCCACCGGGCGGTCGGCGCACACGCAGAACGTGGCTTCAGGCTTGTCTTTGAGGTCGATACGGATGCCACCGTGTTCCGTTTCCACATAGATGAACGCAATGTGATGACCCGGGAGCATAGGGTGGATTTCGCTGCCCACCTGCACGTGGATTCGGCACTCGTCAACACGCGTCACCACCGGCAGATGCTTCTCGCCGGAGGCATCGACCGTGTTCGGCACAAGTTCCTCCATTTTCTTGCCGCAACACATCACCGGTACGCCCGAGTTGACCACCTTGATGACCACGTTGCCGCAATGTTCACACTTATAAAATTTCACAGCCATAATACAAACATTTAGGGTTTCCAATACAACGCTCCCACCCACAAAAAAGTTCCCGGCCCACCTACTATTCTCACGCAGATTTAGCAGATTAAGGCAGAGCGTACCAGTGGCTTATGGCAGGAAAATAGATTGGATGATATGCTTAATAAAAGGATGATACTCAATAGATTACGAGTATAGCCGTGGCTTGCCACGGCACCGCCGGATGGACTCATCGGAGATGCTAATATACATCGCGAACAGCGCGAACGTAATTGTAGTGCTCCTTTCCAAAGTTATAAATGGAGCTTTTGATAAGGCTGAAAAAATACGCCCGCGAAACATCTGATTCCGTACTTGTCCAATACCATGACGCCGGATTATCATCACCGCCAAAGGCGGTAATGGCAGCACATACTTCTTGATATTGATCCGCCATTGCTTTACCCTCGTCTTTGGTGGGTAGTCGCCAACCGCTACTACTGATGCCTACATTTTGCATAGCATCATCCCAGGTGAATATCCGAGGTGTGGAGCTATTCCCATTTCTTTCCATATTTAGTGCGGCGATAAAACGCACGCCGTTGTAATCAATTACTAAGCCAACTTTAGTGTATTTGGATTGCTCAATGGTGGATAGAAGTTGCCATTCCTTGCCCGTCAAGAGATGTTTGTAACCCTGCCTATCTGTAACTTGGAGCTTTAGATTATCTTCTCCGGCATCACGCTGTTTAAATAAAAGTTTTCTTAAAGAAATGACGGCAAATAAAAGAACAAATATGGCTAAAACCTTAAACACCACTGGGAATGCTATGATAACAATAATAGCAAGTACAATGGTAATGAAAGCAACCCGCTTGCCCCAACTGCTCTTAGAGGTCGTTGTGGCGGAGGGTTCACTGCTGGGAGGCGCCACGATAGGCCGTGGTGTATTTTGTGGCTTATGGCTGAGCGATTCTCGCGGTGTGGGGGGCTTGGGTGCGTCGGATTCAGGGCGTGCATCTACGACTGGTGGAACCTGTAACTCTGTTTCTTCATGCGCCTCAGGGCGCGCTGCACCTGCAGACATGCTACCACCAAAAAGAGCGTCAGTGAGTACGCCGGCATCGGCAGGACGATCGACAGGGCGAAACTCCATCGCACGACATAGAACGTTAACTATCGAATCGTCAACCCCTTTGAGCAAGAGGTCTTCGCTGAGAGTATCAAGATTGAGTTCAGCTGCCTTGGCAGGCGTATGTCCGGTAAGACAGAAACAGATCGTAGCTGCGAGGGCATACACATCAGCAGTAGGCGCGAATGACGAGAGACCTTGGTACTGCTCGTTTGGCGCATAGCCGGGAGTGTATCCGCCCGAAACGATTGATGATGTGGCTTGTCCTTGGCCATCGTAGTGTTTGGCCAGCCCGAAATCAATAAGTACCGGACGTATGTTGCCATAACTATCTTGCTCAATCATAATGTTTTGCGGCTTAATATCGTAGTGTGCTACGCGATTAGCGTGCAACATAGCCACGGCCTCGCAGATGGGGCGCATCAGCGCCGCTGTATGGTCAAAGTCTAACCGGCCACCGGCAGCGCTATGCACGTGCTCAGACAACGAGTTGCCGCGTAAGTACTCCATCACATAGTATGCTGTGCCATTGGCTTCAAACACTTCATCCACCTTCACTATATTCGGATGCTTGATGCCCAATTTCTGTAAGCGCTGCGATTCTGAAATAAATGCACGTTTAGAAAGCTCCACCTCACGAGCCTTACTCGGGTGATAGCCAATGCATTGCGAATTGTCTTGACGATAGCAGTAGATGTCAACAAAGTGCTCTTTGAGGGCAAAGCTTTGACGGAAGTCAATATTGCCCATACGCAACTGAGTATCCACTAAATAAGTGATACCAAAACCGCCCTGACCGAGTACACGACGAATGGTATATGAATGATTGGGACTGTGCAGGACCGTGCCCACTGCTAAAGCCGAAGTATACATATTGTGATTCAAATGCAATTATACGCAAATTTACGACTTTCTACCGAAAGCACCAAATTTTTTCACAAGTTTTGCGGAAGGATTTGCTTATTTCGCTCAAAGTGAGTAATTTTGTATAGTCAAACCAATTTTGTATGCACGATATGATTTCTAATGAAGAGATGCAGCAGCCGAACATGATTCCTGTTCCACCATACGAGAAACTATTCACGGAACACTCCGTACAGCGGGTGGTCGACGAGTTTGTCAACAGCCTCGACCTGAGCGAAATACAAACGACCTACAAGCCGGGTGGGGCTCCGCCTTACCATCCGAGTGTGCTGCTGAAAGTAATCCTGTATGCTTACGCAAATAATCTCTTCAGCACCCGTAGCATCGCCCAATTGTGTCTGACTGATATGGCCTGCGGGTGGTTTTGCAGCTTCCAACATCTGTCGCCCAACACAATCAACCGCTTCCGCACCCGGCACATCGGCGAGGAACGGTTAATGGCACTATTCGCCCAACTCGTGGAAAGGTTGCTGACCGAAGGCTCCGTCCGCTTCATCAAATGCGCCTCACACATCGAGTTAGAGCGAACATATGGCGACCCATCATTCACCGCCCCCAACCCGGATCTGATCAAAGCCATCGTCGACAACGCCCGCCGCGCCGCCGTTCAAGCCTAAACCGGCACTCCTCCGCAACCGCCGATACCATAGTTCGCCGAGAAGTATCCGGCAGGCGGAGGTCTCATTGTTGCCGGTGGAAACTTTGCCTCTGAAGGCATCCGGGAAATTGCTTCCAGCGGAAAGTATTTCCGGATGGAAATGGCGGAGGACGCATTGTTGCCGGTGGAAACTTTGCCTGTGAAGGCATCCGAAAATAGTTTCAAGTGGAAAGTATTTTTCAGAGCGAGTGGGGGGCTATGTTGCCACTGGAAACATTGCGACTGCGACGAGCGCGACGATGTCACCGTTGAAAATTGTTTCCACTGGAAAGTATTTTTTTCTTGGCAAGTGTACTGGGCATTGTTGCCACCGGAAACATTGCCAATCCACCTACGCACCATAGCGGCTACGGAAATAGTTTCCACTGGAAAGTATTTTTTTCTTGGCAAGTGTACTGGGCATTGTTGCCACCGGAAACATTGCCAATCACCGCGCTACATGGTTGCCGCAGAAAATAGTTGCCACTGGAAAGTATTTGCAAGCGAGTGGATGGGGCAGGCATTGTTGCCACTGGAAACATTGCCAATCCACCTACGCACCATAGCGGCAACGAAAAATAGTTGCCACTGGAAACTATTTCCGAGTGAATGGGTGAGGGCAGGCATTGTTGCCACTGGAAACATTGCCGCTCCACCCGCGCACCATAGCGGCCACAGAAAATACTTGCCAGTGGAAAGCATTTTCTTGGCGAGTGTACTGGGCTTTGTTGCCAACGGAAATATTGCCACTTCTCCCGCGCGCAATAGCCGTAACGGTGAATAGTTGCCAATGGAAAGTATTTTTCAGAGCAAGTGTAGACAGGCAATGTTGCCAACGGAAACATTGCCACTTTTCAGTGCTACGGCAACGACCAAAATACTTTCCAATGG
>JBJEKG010000301.1:0-6685 GCA_051878535.1 Muribaculaceae bacterium | reverse complement strand
GCAACAGGCGCGGTCCGTCCATATCCTTGATATCGTTAAGCACGCGCACTATCTTGATTACATCGTGACCGTCGAACGGCCCGAAGTATCTGATATTCAGCCCTTCAAAGATGTTTTGCTCATGCACAATCAGCGCCTTGAGGCTGTTGTTGAAGCGCAGGATGGCACCGCGCGAACCGTCGCTCACCAAATGCAACTTGCGCAGAAATTTGTACACGCGGAAGCGCCAGCGATTGTAGGCAGGCGAGGTGGTGATGTGCGCCAAGTATGAGTTGAGCGAACCCACGTTGCGGTCAATCGACATGTCGTTGTCGTTGAGCACGATAAGCAGATTGTTGGGCGTGTTGGCGGCGTTGTTGATACCTTCGAAAGCGAGGCCGCCGCTCACCGATGCGTCGCCGATGATGGCCACAACGTTGCGCTTCTCGCCTTTGAGCCGCGATGCCACCGCCATGCCCAAGGCTGCAGAGATGGAGTTGGACGCGTGGCCGGCGGAGAAGGTGTCGTAAGGCGATTCGTCGGGGTTGGGGAAGCCGCTCAACCCGCCGAAGGTGCGGTTGGTGGCGAAGCGGTCGCGCCGTCCGGTGAGTATCTTGTGGCCGTAGGCTTGATGACCGACGTCCCACACTAACCGGTCGTCGGGCGTATCGAACACGTAATGCAGCGCCACGGTTATCTCCACTGCGCCCATGCTCGAGGCGAAGTGCCCCGGATTCACCGCGCAAGCGTTGATGATGAACTCGCGCAGCTCCTCGCACACCTGCGGCAAGGCCTCCACCGGCAACCGTCGCAAGTCGGCCGGCGAATTTATCTTGGCGAGCAAGTTTTCCTGCGAGTATGGCTTATTTTGGGTCCTTTTTGTCATTTTTTACGTATTTCTTATACATCGGGACGAACACAATGATAGCACTTGCCACTATCACAAATGCCAAGTAGGGTGTCAAGGGGCGAGTGGACAGCAACAGAGCCACCACGGCCAACCACAGAACGCCCAATATCACGAAACGTATAATAACTGAAGTATTCATCAATGCAAAGTTACGAATTTAGCACGGATTTACCAAATTTTTAGAGGTTTTGCATCTCCACCAATCGGCGATAATGGCCGTTGAGCTCCATAAGCTCGGTGTGCGTGCCGCGTTCCACGATGCGGCCTTCGTGGAGCACGCAAATCAGGTCGGCATTGCGGATGGTGGAGAGGCGGTGAGCGATGACGATGGTGGTACGGTTCTTCATCAGGTTGTCAAGCGCCTGCTGCACAAGTACTTCGCTCTCGGTGTCGAGCGCCGACGTGGCCTCGTCGAGAATGAGCACGGGCGGATTCTTGAGGATGGCGCGTGCGATGGAGATGCGTTGGCGCTGGCCGCCGGAGAGGCGGCAACCGCGGTCGCCAATCGAGGTTTGATAGCCGTCCTCGGTCTCCATAATGAAGTCGTGAGCGTTGGCGATGCGTGCGGCGGCTTCCACTTGCTCCTGCGTGGCATTATCCACGCCGAAAGCGATGTTGTTGAAGAATGTGTCGTTGAACAGGATGGCCTCTTGGTTCACATTGCCCATGAGACCGCGCAAATCGGCCACACGCAGAGAGCGGATGTCGGTGCCATCGATGGTGATGGAGCCGGAATCCACGTCGTAGAATCGCGGCAGCAGGTCGGCCAAAGTGGTTTTGCCCGAGCCGGATTGGCCCACCAAGGCCACGGTGGTGCCGGGCTTAATCGTGAGGTTGATGTCGGTGAGCACTTGGCGAGCGCCGTAGCTGAAGTTGACGCCGGAATAGGTGATGGTGTGCGCCTTATCAGTCAGTGTATCAGGCTCTTGTGGGTCGGCAATCGGATTCTCGGCATTGAGAATACGGTCCACGCGCTCCATCGATGCCAAACCCTTCTGCACCGAGTAAATGGCTTTCGAAAAGTCCTTGGCCGGGTTGATGATGGAGTAGAACACCACCATATAATAGATAAACGTGGGCGCTTCGAGCGACGAGCTGCCGTCCAAAATCAGACTGCCGCCAAACCACAGGATGATGGCAATGGCCGTGGTGCCCAAGAACTCGCTCATGGGGTGGGCGAGCGACTGTCGCCGTGCTACCTTATTGGAAATATCGTAGAACACCTGGTTGTCGCGGTGGAAACGGTCGCGCACCTTGCTTTCTGCATTGAACGCCTTGATAATGCGCAGTCCGCCAAGGGTTTCCTCGATGTTCGACATCAGCAAGCCCCACTGGTTTTGGCCTTCGAGCGACTGGCGCTTGAGCCGCTTGCCCACGCGCCCCATCACCACACCCGCCAACGGCAGCAGAATGAATACAAACAGGGTTAACTGCCACGAAATCAGCAACATCATCGTCAGACACACGATTATCATTACCGGATTTTTGAACATCATATCCAACGATGCCATAATCGAGTTCTCAATCTCGGCCACGTCGCCGCTCATGCGCGCCATCACATCACCCTTGCGCTCGGTGGTGAAAAAGCCGATGGGCAACGTGGTGATTTTGTTGTAGATATAATTGCGGATGTCGCGCACGATACCCGAGCGCATCGGCACAATGTAGTACAAACTCAGGTAAGTGGCGCCTGTCTTCAGCGCCGTCATCACAACCAACGCCACAGCCAAACCGGCCAGAGTCATCACCGGCCCGAACGAGGCAATCGACTCCTGCACATAGTAGTAAAAGTCGTTCACCACCACGTCCTTGAGCGACCCCGCGCCCATAGCCATATACTCATAATGCACGTCCTTAATCTTGAACAGCATCTCGAGTATCGGAATAATCAACGCGAACGAAAACAGCGTCAAAAACGCCGCCAATATATTAAACAATATATTGAGTATCAGATACTTCTTATATGGCGGCACAAATCGCCGCAAAATCTTAAAAAATTCTTTCATCAATCAAAATCAAAAAGGCGTTACAGAACAAAGTGCCGTTCGGAATTGGCAACGCAGTACTCATATTGTTTGTCCAAATCGTCGTAAGAAAGGAATGCCACACGCCGCTCTCTGTACAATTCTTCGAAAGCAGTGGAGCGATACTTCAGCTCAAACTCGCTTTCACGCCGCTTATCGGCCACAATCACCATCCGCGAGTGAAAGTCTTGCAAATCGCAGAATTTCAGCAAGGAGTTTTGAATGTCCGTGGAATGTTCAACCTCGAAGAAAGAATGAGGCAACCCTCGATGATTAAACCAAATCACATCAATTGTGCTCGAGCGCTTCACCAAGTTGGTATAAGTGAATTGCGGAATCTTATCTAAAGAACGCAACTCGCCAATCGTTTTGCCCGGAAGAAATGATTTGTTCTTATCTTGCTGCGGTGCGAATGTGCCGAGGTCGCGCAAGTTGCCCACCTGCAGAAGTAAACCTTGGAAATACGAGTGTGTGAATTGTCGCACAGTTTCAGAAGTTTCGTTTGCTTGCGTCAACTCCACTATGCCGTTAGCCTCCAGCTGTCGGCGATGCGATTCAAGCGCATACAACCCCTTGCGAACCACATAGATACCTTTGGTGTGGCGAACAAGGCGGCGAATGGATGCGAATGGCGTCTTGGTATTCCATTCACAGTCGGGAATACTTAGCGCCACATTATATATATTGGCGAGTGGGGCGATGCCGCCGAGCTGCCGAATGGCTTCGATAACTGCTTGAGTTTGTGTCATATTGCTTACAGGATGGGGGAGAGCTGTTTGAAGGCGAAGGAGCGGGGTGGGGTGGTGCCTAAGGTGAGGGTGCCGTCGGGGGCAATCGACGCGATGGCGGCGGAGATGTCCTCGTGGCGCAGGTGGTCGTGCCAGCGGTGGATACCTGTGCCGCGCCATTGCTGGGCGCGATAACGCGCGGTGAGCGCTTCGATGTCGGGCGCGGCGGCGTACTGCTCGTAGTCGGCGAGGATGCGGCGGGTGATGTCTTCCAACAGGGCATCGAGGTTGTAGCTGCAGCCGGTGAGTTGGTACATCGACACGGGGTTGGGTGCATCGCTCAAGAACCGTTGCTGGTTGACGTTGATGCCCACGCCGATTATGGCGTGATCGATGCCGGAGGCCGTGAACGCGTTCTCGATGAGGATGCCGCACAACTTGCGGTCGCCCACGTAGATGTCGTTGGGCCACTTAATCAGCACCTCTATCCCCAGCCAATCGCTTAGTACTGAGGCGATTGAGAGCGAGGTAAGCATCGACACGGCAAAGGCCTGCGCCGGCGCGATGGCTTGCGGACGCAGCAGCATAGAGAATGTGAGATTTCGCCCCGGCTCTGCCTCCCACGTGTTGCCGCGCTGGCCACGGCCCGCCGTTTGGTCGTCGGTGATGTATACGATGCCGTGGGCCAACTCGGCTGCATCGGCGGCGATGGCAGTGTTGGTCGAAGGCAGCGAGGCGAAGCGCCGAATCAGCGGCTCTGCGCTCATGGCTGGGCTACGATGATGGTGCGCGAGTGGTCGTCGTTGAGGCGAATGGTCACGTCCACAGTGTCGTTGGGTAGTATGTCTTCCACCTTTTCAGGCCATTCAATCAAGCACAAAGCGCCGCAGTCGAGGTAGTCTTCGAAGCCGATGTCGAGGATTTCCTCCATGGTTTCGAGGCGGTAAAGGTCGAAGTGGTAGATGAGTTCGGCGGTGGTTTCGGAGCGGTATTCGTTGACGATGGCAAACGAAGGAGAGTTGGCCTCTTCGGCGTCAACGCCCAACGCGCGGGCCAACGCGGAGATGAAGGTGGTTTTGCCCACACCCATTTCGCCGTGGAAAGCGTATACGGTTTCATCGCCCATCAGTTCGAGGAATTTTTGGGCGGCAGCATCGATGTCGGCCAAGGATGCAACGTGGATTTCGGTAGTTGTCATTTTGCTGTAAGGGTTATGATTGGCACCAGCATTTCCTCCATGGATATGCCGCCATGTTGGAATGTGCCGGTGTAATATTGCACGTAGTAATTGTAATTATTCGGGTAAGCGAAGAAGTCGCGACCGAGGGCGAAGATGTAAGCCGTCGACACGTTGGGCGAGGGCAAGCCGAACGCCTCGGGGCGCTTGATTTCGAACACCTGACGATTGTTGTAGCTTAGATTCTTGCCTAATTTGTAGCGCAGGTTGGTGTTGGTGTTCTTGTCGCCTACGACCTTGATGGGATTGTCCACGCGGATGGTGCCGTGGTCGGTGGTGAGGATGATTTTGGCACCGGAAGCGGCGATGCGGCGGAAGAGTTCGAGCACGGGCGAGTGGCGGAACCACGACTCGGTTAACGAGCGGTATGCCGCATTGGTCGAAGCTAATTCGCGTATCATCTTCGATTCTGTACGCGCGTGCGAGAGCATGTCGATGAAGTTGAGCACCACCACGTTAAGGTCGTTGTTCAGCAGTTGGTTGAAGTCGCGCAGCAAGCGTTCACAGCCGGCCGAGTCGTTTATCTTGCTATATGAGAACGAATCCTTGCGGCGGAAGCGCTCCAACTGGGTCTGAATCAGCGGCGACTCGTTCAGGTTCTTGCCCTCTTCGGAATCGTCGTCGACCCAAAGTTCGGGAAACATTTTCTCAATCTGGCGCGGCATCAGCCCGGAGAAGATGGCATTGCGAGCGTACTGCGTGGCCGTGGGCAGGATGGAGGTGTAGAGCTGCTCGTCGAAGGTGAACGAGTCGGCCAACAGCGGGCGGATGGTGAGCCACTGGTCCAAGCGGAAGTTGTCCACCAAGATGAAGAACACCTTCTCGCCGGCGTTGAGCAGGGGGAACACGCGCCGCTTGAACAGGGTGGGGCTCAGCTCCGGACCATTGTCGCTCTCGCCGAGCCAACTCTCGTAATTTCTACGCACCCACTTGCCAAATTCGGCGTTCGCCTCGTTCTTCTGCATCTGCAACATCTCATCCATATTGGTGTCGGCCTCGGCCAACTCCAATTCGCGGGCAATCAGCTTGGTGTACAGCGAATACCAGTCCTCGATGGTCGAGGCGGAGTTGATGTCTTGCGAAATGAGGTTGAACTCTTGGCGGTAGTCGCGGGTGGTTTGCTCGGAGATGAGGCGGTCGCTATGCAGCAGGCGCTTGAGCGCAATGAGTATTTGGTTGGGGTTGACAGGCTTGATGAGGTAGTCGGCAATCTTGTTGCCAATTGCCTGATTCATAATGTTTTCCTCCTCACTTTTGGTAATCATTATCACCGGGGTGAGGGGCGAAATTTGCTTCAACCGGCTCAGCGTTTCCAGGCCGGTGAGGCCGGGCATGTTCTCATCGAGGATGATGAGGTCAAACTGCTGCTGTTGAAGCAAGTCAATCACGTCGTGGCCATTGTTGGCGGTGGTCACGTCGTAGCCGCGCGAGCGGAGGAACATTATGTGGGGTTTGAGCAGGTCGATTTCGTCGTCGGCCCAAAGGATGGAGTAGTTGGTCATAGTCAGGGGAGATTGTTGAGAAGTGGGTCATCTTCACCTTCCGACCCTTGGAGAATGGGCGAAGGCTGTTGCGGGGTGGCAGCCGGAGCTTGCGGCTGTGTAGCGGGCTGTGCGGCCGGCTGTTGTGTCGGCTGAACCGGCTGCTGCGCCGGTTGCGGCTGCGTGGCAGGCTGTTGCATGGGTTGTTGTGCCGGCTGTTGCTGAGGTTGTTGAACCGGCTGCTCGGCAGGTTGCACGGGTTGCTCAACCGGCTGTTGCTCAACAGGTTGCTCCTCGGCGGGCTGCTCGGGCTGCTCGGGCTCTTC
>JBJEKG010000300.1:0-6685 GCA_051878535.1 Muribaculaceae bacterium | reverse complement strand
ATGGCTAAAAATTGAGAGTAGTCCATAATCTATAGCTAAATTAGTTCATGCCGAGCACTGCGAAGATGTCGGGCGAGAAGGTGAATTTGATAAGGTCGCTGAAGAAGTTGGGGAAGCAGCCGATTGCAGCCACGCAAAGGATGAGGGTGACTGTTGAGAGGCGTTCCCACCAGGTGGCGTCGGTAAGCGAGCGGTGGTGGTCGTCTTGTACGGGTCCGAAGAGGAGCTTGCCGACCACGCGCAGGATGTAGACTGCGGTGATAACGATGGAGCAGCAAGCAACCAAGGTGAATACAAGGCGGAGGGAGCCGTTGCCGCCGAGGAAGTCGGCCATACCGGCTTGGAAGGAGCCGACGAAGATGCTCATTTCAGCCACGAAGCCCGAGAGGCCGGGGAGGCCGAGGGAGGCCATACCTGCGATGACGTAGCACACGGAGAGGTAAGGCATGATTTGCATCAGGCCGCCCATTTTGGTGATTTCGCGGGTGTGGGTACGACCGTAAATCATACCGATTAGTGCGAAGAAGAGGGCGGTCATGAGGCCGTGGGAGAGCATTTGCATGATGGCACCGGTCATTGCGGTGGTGTTAAGCATCAAGATGGCGAAGAGCACTAAGCCGCAGTGGCTCACAGAGGAGTATGCGTTGATGTACTTGAGGTCGGTCTTGACGCAAGCGCAGAAGGCGCCGTAAACCACGGAGATGCCGGTGAGGATAAGGAAGATCCACGAGAGTTCGTGAGCGGCTTGGGGCATGGTGTAGATGGCTACACGGAAGCAGCCGTAGCCGCCGAGCTTCATGAGCACGCCGGCGTGGAGCATCGACACGGCAGTGGGGGCTGAAGCGTGACCGTCGGGCGACCAAGTATGGAAGGGGAACATAGCGCCAAGGACACCGAAGCCTACGAATGTCATGGGGAAGAGGAACTGTTGCCAGCCGTGGGGGATGGCGTTGTTGTTGACGATTTCGAGGAGGTTCCAAGTGAGCTGAGAGCCTTCGGGAGCGCTGTGGTAGTAGATACCGATGAGGCCGAGCATGAGGAATGCGGAGCCGCCCATGAGCATCAGGGTGAGCTTCATGGCTGAGTAGTTCTTGTTGCCAGAGCCCCAAACGCCGATGAGGAGGTACATGGGGATGAGTGCGACTTCATAGAACATGAACATTGTGAAGAGGTCGATGCTGATGAAGAAGCCGAACACGCCGGTGGAGAGGAGAATCAGCCAGAGGAAGAATTCTTTTGGTTGGGCGATGGTCCAGGAGGCGAAAGAGCCTGCGAAGACGATGATTGACGAGAGCAGAATCATGGCGATGGAGATGCCGTCGACACCCACGGCGAGGTGGATGTTGAGGGGCTCGAACCAGGTCCAGCTATCGCAGAAGAGCATGGGGTCGGTGGCACCGGCGGCGCGCATGGCGAGGTATTGCACCAGCAGGTAAACGCTGAGGGCAATCAAGCCAATAGAGCCGACCACAGCCACCGCACGAATTTGCTTGATGTTGCGGCACAGGAAGAGAGCGCCGAGCATCAGCAATGGGATGACTACGAAGTAGATTAATATATTTGAAAACATATCGAATTGCTATTTAAAGGGTTGGCTCTATTAGATGAGACAAATCACGGTAATTGCGCCGAGGAGCAGAGTGCCAAGGACGTATACCCACACATACATTTGCACTTGGCCGGATTGGAGCGGTTTGATAGCGTCGGAAGCGCGGTTGGTGATGGAGGCGAAGGCATCCATGGTGCCGTCGATGATGTGACGGTCGAACCAAGCGAGAGGACGGCAAACCAGGCCGAAGATGATTTTGTGGGTGATGAAGATGTAGAGTTCATCCCAGTAGAAGCGGTGCAAGCACCAATCCCAGAGGTTGGGAAGAGCTTTGCGGAACTTGGAGGGGAGGTCGTTCTTGCGGTAGTACATTTTCCAAGCGAAAGCGATGGCGAGCACAGCGATAACGATGGAAGTGCCGGCGATGGTCCAGTCGAGGTGGATGTCGTAGGTTTCACGGTTCCAGGTAACGAAGTGGCCGAAGGGGATGAAGCCGGCAACGATCGACACGGCTGCGAGGAAAATGAGGGGGAGCGACATGGTGAGGGGCGCGTCGTGTGGTGTGTGATGTTCACACTTGTGTTCTTCCCAGTGGAATACGAGGAAGTAGAGGCGGAACATGTAGAACGCGGTGAGCGCGGCCACCATTGTCATCCAAACGCCAACGAAGGGGCTCCAAGCGTAGCAAGCGCTGAGGATTTCGTCCTTGGAGAAGAATCCGGAGAAGGGCGGGATACCTGCAATGGCCAAGCAACCGATGAGGAAAGTCCAGTGGGTGATGGGCATGTATTTGCGGAGGCCGCCCATAGCGGTGTAGTCGTTGGAGTGTACGGCATGAATCAGAGCACCGGCTCCGAGGAAGAGGAGGGCTTTGAACATGGCGTGGGTGAAGAGGTGGAACATGGAGGCCATGTAGCCGAGGCCGTGGTGTTCAACCTGACCACCGCCGGCGGAAGCAACGCCGAGCGACACCATCATGAATGCGATTTGGGAGATGGTGGAGAAGGCGAGCACGCGTTTGATATCGATTTGGGTGCAAGCTACGATAGCGGCATAGAAGGCTGTGAGAGCGCCCACTACAACGACGATGGTGGTGGCGGCTTCTTCCATCATGTAGACGGGGAACATGCGAGCTACCAGGAATACGCCGGCGACAACCATTGTAGCAGCGTGGATGAGAGCTGATACGGGAGTGGGGCCTTCCATGGCGTCGGGAAGCCAGATGTGCAGGGGCATCATGGCCGACTTACCCATACCACCTGTGAAGATGAGCACGAGCGCCCAAGTGAGGACGGAGCATCCCATGAATGTGGCGCCGCCGGTGGAGGCGAGTACCCAAGAGGGATCGGAGGTCATGGTGATGAAGTCGAATGTGCCGGTGTAGTAGCTAAGCACGAGGATACCCATAAGGAAGCCGAGGTCGGCGAAGCGGGTAACGATGAATGCTTTCTTGGATGCGGATACTGCGGAGGGCTTGGTGTAGAAGAAGCCGATGAGCAGGTAGGAGGATGCGCCTACAAGTTCCCAGAAGATGTACATTTGGAAGATGTTGGTGGCGACAACCAATCCGAGCATTGAGAAAGAGAAGAGCGAAAGGAAGGCGTAATAGCGTTGGAAGCCTTTTTCGCCGTGCATATAGCCGAGTGAGTAGAGGTGCACCATGAAAGAGATTGTGGTGATGACCACGAGCATCATGGCTGAGATGGGGTCGATCAAGAAGCCGAGGTTGATGGAGAGATTACCATACAGATGGAGCCAAGTTTGGTCGAAGAGAATCTGCTGGATACGTTCGCCGGCTTCGTTGATGAATTGAGGGTCGAAGAAGTAGGTAAATGCGGTGAGATACGCAAGAACCAAGGGGGTGCCCATGCCAAAAGTGCCGAGCACGCCTGCGGTTTTGTGTGAGAGCTTGCAACCGACGATGCCTAAGAAGAGGAACATCGCCAAGGGGATAGCAAGGATCAGCAAGGGGATAATCGGACTCATGACAATTAGAATTTCATTTTATTAAGTTCACGCACGTCGATGTTCTTAACCCAGCGGAACACGTTAATAATAATAGCGATTGCGAGTGCGGTTTCGGCAGCGGCGATGGCAATGGCGAAGAGAGTGAACATCATACCTTCCATTTGTCCGGGGAAGAGGAAACGGTTGAAGATAACGAAGTTCATATCCACGGCATTGAGCATCAGCTCGAGGGAAATGAGCATTGCAATCATATTTTTACGGGTGATAAAGCCGTAAAGGCCGCAGCAGAACATAATCAGCGACGGAATGAGGTAGAATATAGCTTTCAGTTCCATAACGAATTAGCGTTTGCGGGCAACGACAATGCCACCGATTATACAAGCGAGCAATAACACAGAGACTGCTTCAAAGGGAAGGAGATACTGACCGTCGCCGGTGCCAAGGATGGCGGTGCCAATCTTGTTCATATCAACGGCTTGCTCTGCGGTGAGTTCGGGAGCAGCGTTGAAGAGCTCGAGGCGGGTAAACAGGGAGTAACCTGCAATGGCGAGCATGGCCAGCGAAGCAATCAAACCGAGGACGACGCGCGAAGAGGCGAGGCGCTCGGAAGAGTGGCCCGGGTGCGACGTAAGCAAAATCGCGAAGACGAAAAGCACGACAATACCGCCGGCGTACACGGCTATTTGCACAGCTCCGAGGAATTGGTAGTCGAGCATGAAGTAGACTACTGCGGTGGAGAACAGTGTAAACAGCAGGTAGGTGGCAGCACGCAGGATTTTGCGAGTGGTCACAGCCAGTACCGAGAAGATGATTATCGCAGCAGCGACAACCACGTACAAGATGATACTTCCTACTGATTCCATATAATTATTGGTTTTTTGAATCGGATTGAGCGGCCTTAGCGGCTTCGCGCTGAGCTTTGAGGGCGGCAGCGCGCTCTAAAGCGGCCTTGATTTTAGCTTCTTTTTCGGGGTCGCCGGCGGCAGCAGCGAGTGCTTTGGCGGCGGCATCGTTGGCAGCGGGTGCGGCGGCAGGAGCGGCAGCGTTAGCGTAAGCGGGAGCTACGGTGGGAGTGGGTGCTTCAGCCTCGGCGGCGGCTTTGGCAGCAGCTTTAGCGGCGGCAGCGGCCTTTGCGGCGGCGATTTTGGCTTCGCGTTCAGCGGCGAGTTTAGCTTTTTGCTCCTCGGTGAGCTCGGGTTCGGGCTTTTCGGGGAGGTAGTTGAGTTGTTTTACGAGTTTGGAGCGAGTGAATACGCCTTGCTCAAAGTCGTTGCTAAATTCGAGGGCATCGGTGGGGCATGAAGTCACGCACAGCTGGCAGAATGTGCAGCTACCGAGGTCGTAGAGATAGCGAGCGAGTTTTTTCTTTTTGGTGCCGGCGGGGGTGTCGACCATCTTGGATTCGATGGTGATGGTGCCGTTGGGGCAATTGCGTTCGCAAGTGCCGCAAGCGATGCACTTATGGTTGCCGTCGGCATCGTACTTGAGCGTAAGGATGGCGCGAAAACGGTCGGGCCATTTGAAGGTGTCGCGATCTTCGGGGTAACGCTCGGTGATTTTAGGAGTAACAAACTCCTTGCCTGTGACTTGCATACCTTTCAGCAGCGAAGCGAGGCCCGAGCCCAAAGATGAGAAATATTCTTTTACACTACCCATTTGTTAGATATTATGTAGATGGTTTATATTCGGATGATGTCAATCACGTACTTGGCCTCCGACGATGTCGAGGAGCTCGGTGGTGATGGATTGTTGACGTAGTTTATTATATTCTAAGCGCAGCTGATCGAGGAGTTTCTTAGCGTTGTCGTTGGCGCTCTGCATAGCCATGACGCGAGCGGCCTGCTCGGAGGCTCGGTTCTCGATGAAGACTTCCTGAGCCATGGACAAGAGGTACATGGGCAGGACACCGGCGAAGATGTCGGCGGCGTTAGGCTCGAAGAGGTAAGGGCGAGCGGTGGCCGTGGCTTTGTCGGTGGAGAAGTTGGCGGGCGACATGGGCAGGAGGATGTCGGCGGTGGCTACTTGCTTGCCGGCGCTGCGGAAGTGCATGTAAAGGATTTCGACGCGGTCGGTTGCTCCGGTGAGGAATTGGTTGCGAAGGTTGGCTTCGAAGGCCTTGACTTCGTCGCCTTCGCTCTTGGAGTTGACTTCGGCGGAATCGATTACGTGGACGTTGGCGGAGGCGAGGCGTTGGCATGCCTTGACCATTTTTTTACCTACGGGGATGAGGTCGATGAGCAGGTCGGCGCCGTGTTGAGCAAGAAGCTCTTCGATATGAGCTTCGACGAATTTGACCAGATTGACGTTGTAGGCGCCGCAGAGGCCGTCGTCGGAGCCGAGCACGACTAAAGTCACCCGCTGCAGGGGTCGAGTTTCGACCAGCGGCGAGGTGAAGGGGACATCGGCCGACAGCAGGTTGGCTATGATGGTTTCGATGGTAGAGCGGTAAGGCTGGAGGCGACGGAGTGCGCCTTCGGCTTTGTGCATCTTGGCCGAAGAAATCATCTTCATGGCGCCGGTGATTTTCTCCGAGGAGGCTACCGAGCCGATGCGTCCTTTTAGTTCTCTTAAAGTTGCCATTTGCGGGTGATATTAATTAGCAAATGAGTTAAGCAAATTGAGCGGAGACGGATGCGGCTGCTTCGCGGAGCTTGGCGGTGGCATCGTCGGTGAGTTGGCCGGAGGCCAGCACATCGAGCACGTCTTTTTGGTGTTTTGCGTGGAGCACTTGGAGGAGTTGAGCTTCGAACTGAGCCACGCGACCCACAGGAACTTTCTCCAGCAGGCCGTTAACGCCGCAGTAGATGACTGCGATTTGGTCTTCGACGGCAGCGGGATGGTATTGGGGTTGGATGAGGAGTCGTTCGTTTTTGCGACCTTTGTCGATAACGCGAGCTGTAACGGCGTCGATGTCGCCGCCGAATTTTGTGAATGATTCGAGTTCGCGGAATTGAGCTTGGTCGATTTTGAGGGTACCGGCCACCTTCTTCATTGATTTGATTTGGGCGTTACCACCTACACGTGACACGGAGATACCCACGTTGATGGCGGGACGAATACCGCGGTTGAACAGGGCGGTTTCGAGGTAAATCTGACCGTCGGTGATGGAGATGACGTTGGTGGGGATGTAGGCGGACACGTCGCCGGCTTGAGTTTCGATGATGGGGA
>JBJEKG010000299.1:0-6701 GCA_051878535.1 Muribaculaceae bacterium | reverse complement strand
TTTTGTAACGGCTCTGAGCTTCAGCGAAGCTGGGCGCTTGCATATCTCGCGGATTTTTGGTAACTTTGCCGCAAAGTTTTAAATTTGTGCTTATGCTTAGAAAATTTTTCTCAATGGGAGCGCTGGCCGTGGCTATGGCCGCCTCCGCTTTCTCTTACCAAGTAAATGTGGAGCTGAGCGTCGACGATGAAGGCGCTATGGCTTATCTCACTAACTATGACAACGGCGCCAAGTTGGATTCCGCCTTAGTGGAAAATGCCCAACTGTGCTTCGAAGGCCAAATCGCTGAAGCTGTGGCTGCCCGATTGGTTATCGATGGCAACCGTCGCATCCTCTTTTTCCTCGAAGAAGGCACCATCAACATCAACGATGAAGGCGCCGCCTCCGGCACACCCCTCAACGACCGTTGGAACGAATTCGAAACCAACTCCCTCAACACCTTAGAGGCTGAATATCTGGCCGCTACAACCCAAGAGCAGCAAGAAGACGTGTACAATCGCTACAATGCCACCATTTCTGCGTTCATGGACGAAAACATCCACAACCTCATCGGCTTCTACCTCTTCTGCGGCAACATGACCGATATGGACATGGACGAAATCAACCGCTACCTCGCCCTCGAACCCTCGCTCGCTCAATCCAAGCGCGTGCAGAACGCCATCGCCTCAATCGAACGCCGCGCTGCCACCGGCGAAGGCTGTCATTATGCTGATTTTGAGGTGAATGGCGAAAAACTTAGCGACTACGTCGGTCGCGACGGCCACTACCTCATCGTCGACTTCTGGGCCAGCTGGTGCGGTCCCTGCAAGCGCCAATTGGTGGTGCTCAAAGACATCTACGCTCAATACCACGACCGCGGCGTGGACGTGCTCGGCGTGGCTGTGTGGGATGAACCCGACGCCACCCGCCAAGCCATCGTGGATCACGAGCTCCCCTGGCACTGCATCATCGACGCCCAAACCATCCCCACCGACATCTACGGCATCCAAGGCATCCCCTGCATCCTGATTATCGCCCCCGACGGCACAATCATCTCCCGCGACAAGCAGGGCGACGAACTCAAAGCCGATGTGGCAAAAATCTTCGGCGAATAAGTCATGCTTAGGCGGTTGCAACAGTTCTGGCCCTCGCTGCTGACCCTCGCGGTGGTGCTCTATGCCACCTGGCTGCCGGCCGACATCGAGCCGAGCAACCTGCCGCCGATTCCCTATCTCGACAAGCTCATCCACGCAGTGCTGCTTGGCGGCCTGTGCGGCGCAGTCATCTTCGACTGCAAGCGCCGCGACCGCCACTTGCGCCTAAGCCGTCGCACCGTGTGGCGCGTGGTGGCCGTGGCGGCCGCTTTCGCCGTGGTGGATGAAGTGGTGCAAGGCCTGTTGCCCATTGACCGCCCCGGCGACTACGTGGACCTGCTGGCCGACTGGCTCGGCATCATCATCGCCCGCTTCACCGCCCCACCCGCCGTAGAAAAGCTCCTCCACAAAACCTAAATACGAAAGCGCGCCCACTCGGGCGCGCTTTCCTATTATACAAAATGTAGCCCCGCCGGGAATCGAACCCGAATCTAAGGTTTAGGAAACCTCTATTCTATCCGTTGAACTACAGGGCCGT
This sequence comes from Muribaculaceae bacterium, assembly GCA_051878535.1. Classification (GTDB taxonomy): domain Bacteria; phylum Bacteroidota; class Bacteroidia; order Bacteroidales; family Muribaculaceae; genus CAG-873. The sequence continues at coordinate 5,090 of JBJEKG010000299.1, read as the reverse complement.
GGCTCACCATTCTACGGTGAAGGAAACGCTGTTCAACACCGCGTTGACCGGCGGATGGAGTTTGCTCACTGTGATTCGTCCGGCGCGGATGATTTGGAAGCGCCGTTGGAGGGCGTTGCGGATGTTAGAAGCAGCGTGTTCCAACAGTGCACACGGCTCGGCCATGGTTTCTTGCACCACTTCGATAACATCGGCATAATTCAGGGCAGCGGCATCGTTGTCGGAGACCATAGCACGAGAGGCGTCGTAATACAGACGCAACGTCACCTCAAACTCGTTGCCCACGCGGCGTTCGCGCTCATACACGCCGTGGTAGGCGGTGAGCCGTAAGCCGTCGATTTCAATAAATGTGATTGCCATGGAAAGGTTTATTTACGCTTGTGTGATTTGCCTGATTTCGATGAATTTGACTGCTTATTAGCTTTAGATTTGCCCGACTTGCCGGCCTTGCCGGCCTTGGCTTGCTTGGATGATTTGGAGTACTTGGCTTTGCGCTTCTTCTCGGGGCGGCGGGCGGAGTTGCCCGGGGCAGGCGCACCGAGGCGTTCGAGCGAACGGGCGGGATGGCGCTCATCCACCAGCAGGAAGTCGAGCTGCTTGCGGTCGAGGTTGCAGCGTGCCACTTGAATCTGCACCGGGTCGCCGAGGCGGTAGCGGGTGTTGCGGCGGCGGCCAACCAAGCAGTAGTTCTTTTCGTCGAAGTCGTAGAAATCGTCATCGAGGTCGCGCATGGGCACCAAGCCTTCGCACTTGTTCTCGTCGATTTCCACGTAGAGGCCCCACTCGGTCACGCCGGAGATGGTGCCGGAGTACACTTGGCCGAGGTGGTCGTTCATATACTCCACTTGCTTGTACTTAATCGAGGCACGCTCGGCGTTGGCGGCTAATTGCTCTTGGTCGGAACAGTGTTTGCACAGGTCCTCGAGCTTGTCGGCGCTCACGGTGCGGCCGCCGGCGAGGTAGCGCTCCAGCAGGCGGTGCACCAGCATGTCGGGATAGCGGCGGATGGGCGAAGTGAAGTGAGTGTAATACTCAAAGCCGAGGCCGTAGTGGCCGATGTTGACGGTGGTGTAGATGGCCTTGGCCATGGAGCGGATGGCAAGAATCGACAGGAAGTTCTCCTCGCCGCGGCCCTTGACATCGGTGAGCATTTTGTTGATTGAGCGGTTGACCTCCTGCGGATTGCCTTGCGATTTGATGCGGTAGCCGAAGGTGCGCGAGATGGTGGCAAGGTTTTCCAAGCGCTCGGGGTCGGGGCAGTCGTGCACGCGGTATACGAACGCTTTGGGCTTCTTGCGGCCGGTGACTTGGCCCACGAAGGCAGCCACGGTGCGGTTGGCCAGCAGCATGAACTCCTCGATAAGCTTGTTGGCATCCTTCGATTCCTTGAAGTACACGCCGGTGGGGTGGCCGGTTTCGTCGATGTCGAAGCGCACTTCCACGCGGTCGAACTCCATCGAGCCGTTCTCCATGCGCTGTTGGCGCAGGATTTTGGCCAGACGGTCGAGGGTAAGGATTTCTTGGGCGAGGTCGCCGGTGCCGGTTTCGATTACCTGCTGCGCTTCTTCGTAGGCGAAGCGGCGGTTGGAGCGAATCACCGTGCGGGCGATTTGCGAGTTGAGCACCTTGCCCTTGTCGTCGATGCGGAAGATTACGGAGAAGGTGAGCTTGTCTTCATCGGGACGGAGGGAGCAGATGCCGTTGCACAGGCGTTCGGGCAGCATCGGCACGGTGCGGTCGACCAAATACACCGATGTGGCGCGGTCTTCGGCCTCGCGGTCGATAATGGAGCCGGGCTTCACGTAGTAGGTCACGTCGGCAATGTGCACGCCCACTTCCCACTCGCCGGGGCCCACGGAACGAATCGACAGCGCGTCGTCGAAGTCCTTGGCGTCGTGCGGGTCGATGGTGAAGGTGGTCACCGAGCGCATGTCGATGCGGCGGTCGATTTCTTCTTGCGGAATCTCGTCGGGAATCTTGTCGGCAGCCTTCTCCACGGCTTCGGGATACTTGTACGGCAGGCCGTACTCGGCCAAGATGGCGTGCATCTCGGCGTTGTTTTCGCCGGTCTTGCCGAGGATGTCGATTACGCGACCGGTGGGGCAGTTGGCGTCGGCGGGCCAGTCCACAATCTCCACGATGGCCTTGTCGCCGGTGACGCCGCCGTGCAACTTGGCTCGCGGGATGATGATGTCCGTGGCCAAGAATTTCGAATCGGGGATGAGGGTGGCGATGTGGCGCTCCACGCGCAGAGTGCCTATGAAGGTTTGCTCTTTTTTCTCGATGATTTCGTTGACGATGGCTTCGGGTTCGCGGCCTTTGACGTGGGCGGCGATGGTCACGCTGACGCGGTCGCCGTTGAGCGCGTGCATCGAATTGCGTTCGGCCACGAAGATGGCCGAGCCGTCGTCGTCGATAATCACGGAGTTCTTACCATTGCGCAGGCGCACGAAGGTGCCCACGGCAGTCACTGCACGCGTGGGCGATTTGTACTGGCCGGGGCCCACCTCGATGAGCTTGCCGTCGAAGGCTAATTCGGCCAAGTAGAGCGCCACCGAGCGCAGCTGGCTTTGGTTGTCGATGCTGATGGCCGCGGCCACTTGCTTGTAGTTGAACACGGGCACCGAGGGCGAGGCTACGAAAGCGTCGATGGCCTGACGAATCTCGGCCAGTCGAGCGGAGGATTGATTTTTGCGAGCCATGGCGTAATGGTAAGTGGTTGAGAGTGAATTGTTTATGCGTCGATGTTAGCGTAGGTGGCATGCGCTTCGATGAAGTCGCGGCGCGGGCCCACGTCTTCGCCCATGAGCATGGAGAAGATGCGGTCGGCCTCGGCGGCATCGCTGATGTTCACCTGCTTGAGGATGCGGTGCTCGGGACTCATGGTGGTGTCGCGCAGTTCCACATCGCTCATCTCACCCAAACCTTGATAGCGGGTGATGGTGGTTTTGCGGTCGTGGGAATCGATGAACGACTGCACCTGCTGGTCGGTCCAGCAATATTCCTCGGCCTTGCCACACTTGCACTTGTACAGCGGCGGGGTGGCTAAGTAGAGGTAGCCGTGCTCGATAACGGCACGCATGCGGCGGAAGAAGAAGGTCATCAATAGGGTGGCGATGTGCGAACCGTCGACATCGGCATCGGTCATGATGATAATCTTGTGGTAGGCCAACTTGCTGAGGTTGAGCGCCTTGGGGTCGTCTTCGGTGCCGATGGTCACGCGCAGAGCGCGGAACAAGTTGGTGATTTCTTCGTTCTCGAAGATGCGGTGCTCCATGGCTTTCTCCACGTTGAGAATCTTACCACGCAGCGGCAGGATGGCTTGGAAGCGACGGTCGCGACCTTTCTTGGCGGTACCACCTGCCGAATCACCTTCGACTAAGAACAGTTCGCAGTCCTCGGCAGTGCGCGATGAGCAGTCGGCCAATTTGCCGGGCAGGCCACCGCTCCACAGAGGCGATTTGCGCAACACTTTTTCGCGGGCGTTGCGGGCGGCATGACGCGCTTGAGCGGCCAGTACCACCTTCTCCACGATGATTTTCGCTTCCTTGGGGTGCTCCTCAAGGTAGATGCGAAGGGCTTCGCTCACAGCCACTTGCACCGCACCCATCACCTCGTTGTTGCCCAACTTGGTCTTGGTTTGGCCCTCAAACTGCGGCTCGAGCACTTTCACCGAGATTACGGCGGTGAGGCCCTCGCGGAAGTCGTCGGAGGCGATTTCCACCTTGGCATTCTTCAGCAGGTTGTTGTCCTCGGCATACTTTTTCAAAGTCATGGTGAGGCCGCGGCGGAAGCCGGTGAGGTGCGTACCACCCTCGATGGTGTTGATATTGTTGACGAACGAGTAGATGTCCTCGTTGTACGTATTATTATATGTGAGAGCCACCTCCACCGGGATGCCTTGGCGCTCGGTGTTGAGGTCAATCACATCGTTGATGAGCGATTCCTTGTTGGAGTCGATATACTCCACGAAGTCGCGCAGGCCGCATTCGGAGAAGAACACCTCGCTCATGGGCTCGCCCTGCGAATCGCGGTTGCGCAAGTCGGTCAAACTCAGGCGAATGCCGGCGTTTAGGTAGGCCAAGTGACGCAGACGAGTGGCCAAGGTGTTGTAATCATACACCGTGGTGGTGAAGATGCTGCCATCGGGCTTGAAGGTAATCATCGTGCCGGTGTGGTCGCTTTCGCCAATCACCTGCAGCTCGCAGGTGGGCTTGCCTTGGCTGTACTCTTGCATGTAAGCCTTGCCATTGCGGTGCACCTCGGCGCGCAGGTAGGTCGACAGCGCATTCACACACGACACACCCACACCATGCAGACCGCCCGACACCTTGTACGAGCCCTTGTCGAACTTACCGCCGGCATGCAGCACCGTGAGCACCACTTCCAAGGCACTCTTGTGTTCCTTCTCGTGCATGTCCACGGGAATACCGCGGCCATCGTCCACTACGGTGATTGAGTTATCCTCATTGATAGTTACTTCGATATTTTTGGCGAAGCCTGCCAAGGCCTCGTCGATAGAGTTGTCTACGACTTCATACACCAGGTGGTGGAGACCCTTCTCGGAGATGTCGCCAATGTACATGGCCGGGCGCTTGCGCACCGCCTCCAAGCCTTCCAGCACCTGGATCTTATTTGCATCGTAATTCTCGGTTGCTTGAGACATTTTTATAGTAGGTTACATTTAATTTTCAGACTACAAAGTTAGCAATTTTTTCCGAAATAGGCAAATTTTATATAATATAATAATGTGAAAATTGGCGAAAAATAAAAAAATCAACTTTTTCGCAAAATTTTCGCCAAAAAATTTGCACAGTTCAAAAAAAGTGCCTAACTTTGCATCGCTTTTGAAAAACAGACGGGGTGTAGCTCAGTTGGTTAGAGTACGCGTCTGGGGGGCGTGAGGTCGCTTGTTCGAGTCAAGTCACCCCGACTAAGCAAAAGCAACAACGTAAACCGCTGTAAATCTTGGATTTATGGCGGTTTACTCTTTTCATATCCCTACCCCGCGGCTCGCAAAATGTAGTCAAAAAAAAGGATCAATGTAAAAAACCAGTTGAAATGTTAAAACTTTTCCGGGAGTGTTAATT
>JBJEKG010000298.1:0-6859 GCA_051878535.1 Muribaculaceae bacterium | reverse complement strand
GATTTTGAAGTCGGCATAGTACTGCGAACCGGAGGTCTTGGCCTTGTAGCGCACTAAGTAACGGGTGCCGGCAGTGAGTTCCACGGCGGGGGTAATCAGCCAGTCGTTGCACTTGCCGCTTCCTTGTAGGAAGGCCGAGCCGTAGTCGAACTTGAATTGGTTGGCATTGTTATCGGGATTGAGCACGGTCCAAGCGGCAAACTCGTCGCGAGTGTTGATGGTGAAGTTGGCTTCGAGGGTGCGGGGGCCGGCTTCGTCGTCGAGATCCACGAGCATTTCAGTGGCCTGAGCCGGTTTGGAGGCATCAACAGCGGTGGTCACCGAGATGGTGACTTTGCCGGAGGTGGCTTCCGGGGTGATTACCAAGGAAGATTCCTCACCGGGGAGGCAGTTGTCGGCGGTAGCTACCAAGGTGCCATTCACGGCCACTGATGCGGTGAGCGGGGTGGAGATGTGGGCGTTGTTGATGTCGCGTTCGGGATTGAGCCACTTCACTTTAAGGGTGCCGGCGGCCTTGTTGGGCACCACGGCCATAGAGTAGACCGGCTCGGGCTGCTGCAGGTCGGCGGTCGACACGCGAAAACGCTTGAGCGACACCACGCCGTTGGCTGCGGGCGAGGAGCTGTGCAAGCCCACGTAGATGATTGGCTGCGGAGTATCGAGGTGAATGTGGCAATAGCGGGTGACCTTGCCGGCGTCGAAGTCGTAAGTCTCGGTGACCAACTGCTTGGTCATCGACGAAACCGACGGCTGGCTGCCGAGGTAGAACTCGAGGGTTTCCGGCGCAAAGCAGCCACGCAGTGCCACGGTGTATTCCAACAGATAATCCGTGCCGCCGTCGAGCGAAATCGCCGGCGAAAACAGCCAGTCGTTGCCGGCTGCGGCAGTGGTATTACCCAAGTATGCTAAACCATTAAGCGATGGCGTATAACCCCACGTCACACCATCCTCGTTGGCATCAACCGACGACCAACCGATGGTGGATACTTCATTAGTGAACTCATAGAATGTGATAGTTTGGCCGGTGGCCCCCTTAGCCGTTACTGGGCTAAGATTCATAGCTAAGCCAAGGGCGAAAAACGCGATTGATTTTATAGGATAGTTCATGTAAGACGATATTTTCAGAAATTGCGCCCCAAAGATAGCAATTTTATTTCAAACGCCCAATAAATACCGAAGAATATTCAAAAAAATAAGAATTTTTAGCAAAAAATGACAGCAAAGGCGCCGCTAAGCTATGCTTGCGTAATCAACTCAACCGCATCGACGAAGAAAACGAAATTCGCACCCAAGCCGAAAGAGTGACAAAAGTCCGGCGCGGTCGAAAGTGCGCGAAAAAATCCACAGGAGCACAGGCGGCAATTCATTGATAATCAGGCATCAACAGGTAGAGACGAGGCTTGCCTCGGCATACCCGGATGGCCCAATCGCAGGTCAAAATTTACCAACTGTGTTGCGCGTCCTGTATGCCGCGGCAAGCCGCGGCTACAAGTAATCATCTGAATATTAATAGATTACATTCCGTTCCAAAGTGTCGCTCTATATGAACTTTTTGCACGGTTTCGGGAGAAGGCAGCGCTTCGGTACGGCCGGTGGCGGGGTTAGTCGGGGAGAGTGATTACTTGGCGCAGGGCGGGGTACCACAGGTGGGCGTGGATGTTGCGGTAGCCGATGCGCTGCATGATGTGGCGGTAGTTGTTCACCTGCTCGCGGTGCTCCTTGTGGGGCTTGGAGGTGAATTTGAAGTCGATGAGGTGGATGCCGTCGGTGTGGGTGAATACCACGCGGTCAAGGCGGAAGCAGCGGTCGCCATCGGGCACGTAGTACTCTTGCTCACACTGCACACGCTTGACGCCGGCGCCGAACCACAGCTCGCGCAAGTGCGGGTCGAGGCTGTCCAGCGCTTCGAGGATTTCGCGCTTGTAGTCCTCGATGGGTGCGCCGGGCGAGAGGTAGCGGTGGCTCAGGGCCAGGGCACGCTGGAGGAAGTCGGGTTCGGTGATGAGGTGGATGTTCGACAGAATGAGGTGCAAGTCGATGCCGCGGCGGCGCGCCTCCTTGGTGGCGGCGGTGTCAACGATTTGTTGACTCTCATTATTGCCTAAGTCGAGGAATTTCTCCGGCGCCGACACCATATCTTCGAGCATGGTGTACACGCGGTTGACCTCGGAGAAGTTGACGGGAAAGTCGGTGGCGGTGACGCGGATGTCGCCATCCTCGGCCGAGACGGGTTCGACCGGGCGGCGCGCCTGCTTCGACTTCTCCTCCACGGGGAAAGTAGGCTCGCCAACCGAGTATTGGTAGGATTCAAACTCCTCGGAGACAATGCCGGCTCGCAGGTCGCAATGCAGCTCCGACATAACTTGCGGGGCATGGCATCTGATGGCATTGAACACTTTCGTGGCCAAATTTGACGACGATTCGGCTTTGGTGCCGACACCGATGCCGATATTAAGCTCGCGCACGGCGCGGGTGAAAGCCACGTAGGCCACATTGAGGTTGTCGGCCATTTCGGCGGCGTAGAAGCGCTTGTATTCATCGGCCACGGGCGACAGCTCGTGGGCGAATTCGTTGGTGGCGGTAAGGTAGATGATGGGCGGGGTGATGGTGTCGGCGGGGTCGGTGCGCAGGGTGAACCAGTTGGAGATTTTCTCCTTCTCAAATTCCCAATTCATCAATGGGATGTGCACGCAGTCCCATTCCAAGCCCTTGGCCTTGTGGACAGTGAGCACGTTCACGGCGTCCAAGGCGGCGGAGGCCATCAGCGTGGAGTTGCGGCCCGACTTGTTCCAATACTCCATGAAGGTGTAGGGAGTGGCGGGGTTGTCGAGCGAGAACTGGTTGACTAAATCGGCGAAAGCGTTGATGTAGTCGATGTCGCGCGCCTGCTGCTCGGGCTTGATTTTGTGCTTGATGATGGCTTCGACCAAGGTGGAGAGGTTCTCGGCACCGATGCGCAGGATGGCCTCGACATCGGCGGAGATGGACGCCACGCCGGTGCCGGGCACGGGGATTGCGTCGGCGTCGAAGTTGAGGGCATGGAGCAGAGCATCGTTGTTGGCTTGGTTCACCTGCTCCTCGGTGGGGTTGGTGAGCTTGTTGGCCGAGCGAAAGTACTCATAGCGGTAGCACAGCGCCGAGGAGGTGCGCTCGTGCACGAAGGCCGACAGCTCGGCCGAGTCGGCGGGGTTGTCGGTGTTGGCGTAGCTCAACGGACTGACTGTGAAGCGCTTGGCAATCAGCTCCAAGAAGCTGATGATGAGCTTCACGGATTCGTTGTTGCGGATAAATAGCGCGTCTTCGCTCAGCAGGTGTATCTCTTTGAAATAGTTTTGCAGGTATTCAATCACAAAGGCGGCACCATCGCGACGGCGGCATAGGATGGCGATGTCTTTGGCCTTGTAGCCGCGGCGCATTTGGTCGAGAATCTGCATGGCGCAATGGAACACGGCGCGCTCCTTGGCTTGCGCCACCGGACAGTGGCGCTGCGCTATCACCGCATCAAGTTCCTCCTGAGAATACAGCCGGAGGAGGGAGTCGCTGTTGAAGAAGCTGTTGATGGTGATGTAGGCGCTGAGGTCTTCATTCTTCTCGGCAGGCATTTGCTCGATGCTTTCGTAGCCGGTGACCGGTTGCTCCGAGGGGTTGGGGAACTCAGCGATGCGGCGGAACAGGGTGTTGTTGAACAGCACCAAGGCGTGGGCGCTGCGGTAGTTGGTGTTCTCGCCCGGCTGTGAACCTTTGAGTATGAGCTTGTTGGCGAACTCTGCTGACTCTTGCACCTGATGATGGAGGAGCGAACTGTTGGCGCCGCGCCAACTGTAAATCGACTGCTTCACGTCGCCGATGATGAGCGAATCGCAGTCGGTGGCGAGGGATTCGCTCAGCAGCGGAGCGAGGTTTTGCCACTGCATCTTGGAGGTGTCTTGGAACTCGTCGATGAGGAAGTGGCGCAAGGTCACGCCGATGCGCTCGTAGATGAAGGGGATGGGGTCCTCGTTGATGATGGTCGACAGCAGCGACTTGGTGTCGTCGAGCAGCATCATATTGTCCTGCGTGCGCGCCTTGGAGATGATTTCGTCGATGTGGTTGGAGATAGTGATGGTGTTGAGGCCGATTTTCAGAGCATTGGCTATGGAGGTGTACACCACGTGGTTGTAAAGCGCTGAAATCCAGCTTTTCATGGCATCTATCACATCGATGGTAGCCGGATGGGCCTTCAAGAACCAAGTGGGCACGGTTTTGTCCGGATCCTTTGCGGGATTCGGCCCAACCACGGCTTTGAGCGAGTTCGAAGCATCAAACCGTTTGTAGAAATTATCCTTGGGCGATGGGGGTTGCTTCGTCAGCTCGATGAGCGCCGGCACGGCTTTATATGTGCCGCTCCATTTGCAATTGCCGGTGGTGATTTGGCTCGCGACCTCTACTGCCGTGGCATGCAACTCCTCGCGCAGCTCTTGGAGCTTGGCGTCGATGCGTTGGCGGTAGGCAGCGAGGTTGTCGGGGTTGCTCAGATACTCCTTCACCTCGGCGGCGTGACTTTCGAACACTTCATCGTAAATCTTGCTCACCTGCGCCATCAGCTCCTTGTACAGGCCGCGCGAACGGCTGAAGGGGTTGACCGACTTGTCGGTGTACTGCTCGTCCTGCGCCAAGCCTTTGAACCACCGGCTCAGCACTTTATGGTAGGGCGAATCCACCGCGTTGAGCTCCTCGAAGAGGGTGTCGACCGCGGTGTGCAGCACCAACTCATTGTCCAAGTCCACACGGTAGTCGCCTTGGAAGCCGATGTCGTCGGCAAACACGCGCAGCACCATCTGGAAGAACGAGTCGATGGTGCTCACGTTGAACGCGCCGTAGTCGAACAGTATGTCGTTCAGCGCCTTACGCGCTTGACGAGCCAGCTCCTCGCGCGAGCAGCCAAATTCGCTCACCAAATCTTTGGCATACGACGAGACATCCTTTTCGCCCTCCGCCGGAACCAGGGCCAAGTCGTCCAACTCCTTGAGGATGCGCGATTTCATCTCCTGGGTGGCCTTGTTGGTGAAGGTGATGGCCAAAATGTGGGAGTGGGGCCGACGGTTCGGCTCCAGATGCAGCGGCTCCAGGTACCGCATAGAGTTGAGCACATACTTGTGCTTTCCGCACTTCTTGCCCAACAACAGCTTGATGTACTGATACGCTAAGGTGTAAGTTTTGCCGCTACCGGCCGACGCTTTATAAATGGTGAGCATAACTATCCGTTGTGAAATTTTCACAAAGTTACACAAAATTCCCCATCCCGCAAAACTTCCCCCGCATTTTTTCGCATCAATGTAAAAAGCCGGTTGTTAAAAGTGGTAATAAGAAAGCGTGGGTTCTGCGGCGCGCAGAGCCTTTTTGTATGCGCTCCGAGCACTTGCTCGGCCGCCGGCAGCGGTTTCGCGGGTAAAAATTTGGTGAGTTGGAAAATATTGGCTATATTTGCAGTGCAATTAACATATTACCTAATACCATGAAACAACTACTACTCTCTGTTACGTTTTTGATGTCGGCTTCGCTCTGTATGTCAGCGCGCGGCGACGTTATCTCCTTGGCCGGGGTGGAGCATCAGTGCGACACGGTGTTCCACGCTCAGGTTGGTCCCGGCACCACTCAAACGCAGCTGCGCATCACCGGTGCGCACAGCTTGAACGTGTTCTATCTCACTGTGGACACTCGCGCCGAGGGCGTGGATATGCGCGTCACCTCGGGCAAGAACAAAGTGGCCGGTAATGCCACCGTGGCCAAGCAGGCCGAGGCGCACACCACTGCCGACTGCCACTACTTCGGCGGCTCCAACGGCGACTTCTACATCACCTCCGGCACCGCCACCAACGGCTCCAGCATCGTGGGCACTCCCACCATGGCTATGACCATCGACCGCGAAGTGTACCGCACCTCCTCATCATCCTCTCGCGTGCAATTCTCCTACGACATTTACGGCGTGCCCCGCATTTGCTTGTTGGACTACTCCAACGGCACCGCCTCGTTCAACGGCTCCACCGTGGCCTTCAAAGCCATCAACAACGACGCTCCCAACAATGCCGTAACTCTCTACACCTCAAAGTATTGGGGCTCGTCTAACCAGCCCGGCTTGGCCGACAACTGCTCGGAGGTCACCGCTAAGTTGGTCGAAGGTGACAACTTCTACGCCGGCGGCACCTACCGCTTGGAAGTGACCTCCGAAGTGGGTCACACCGGCGATATGACAGTGCCCGACGGCCAGTTCGTAATCCTCGGCCGCGGTTCGGCCAACGACTTCGTGGCCAACCTCGCCGTGGGCGACGTGGTGGAATTCTTCAACTCCACCCGCACCCCCGACGGCACCGAAATCGAGCCGGCATGCGTGGTCTCCGGTTATCCCAAGGTGCTTGAGAACGGCGAGAGCGTCAACGACCGCGATGAATCGCTGCTCACCGCTCGCCACCCGCGCACCGGCGTGGGCATCGCCGCCGACGGCACCACTCTCATCATCATGGTGGTGGACGGTCGCACCGTGGCCTCCGTGGGCGTCACCACTCACGAACTCGGCGAAATCATGCGCTACGCCGGCGCCGTGGAAGCTGCTAACTTGGACGGCGGTGGTTCGTCGACCCTCTACACCGAAGCCCTCGGCGTGCGCAACCACTGCTCCGACGGCAGTGAACGCGCCGTGTCGAACGCCCTGTTTGCCGTGCTTTCCGCGCCCGAAGACAATCAAGTGGCCTCGCTCGCTTTCTACGACTACCACCCCGAAATGCCCCACCTCGGCCTCTACACCCCGCGCGTATTGGCGTTCAACCAATACGGCCTGTGCATTGACCCCGATTTCAAGGACTTCACCCTCTCCTGCCCCGCT
>JBJEKG010000297.1:0-6876 GCA_051878535.1 Muribaculaceae bacterium | reverse complement strand
TGCTTGGCTGTATGACCGAGACCTCTTGCGCCGTGACCGCCGCCGCCCAGCTCTCGCCGATGGTCGACTGGGCCGACCTCGATGGCAACCTGCTGATTGCTAACGACCGCTTCGACGGCATCAAGATTGTCGACGGCAAGGTCACCATCCCCGACCGTCCCGGCATCGGTGTCGAGCTGCTCTAATCCTGAATAAGCCCAATTGGCCTAATGAGCCTAATTGGGCTTATTCATTATGGGCATTTGCGTGGTGGATTTTGAGGCAGGTTTAGGCTGAAATTTGCAAATTAGTGCGTTTTGGGAGGCTGAAATCTGCAAATTAGTGCGTTTTGGGAGGCTGAAATTTGCAAATTAGTGCGTTTTGGGAGGCTGAAATCTGCAAATTAGTGCGTTTTAGATGCGAAAAAACTGCAAAATAGTGCGTTTTTCGGATTTTTTTTGTATCTTTGTGCGTTCAAAATGAATTAGTTATGGTCGACAAGCGTATAATCGAGTTTGTAATCACTGAGCAGCAGGAAGAAATCTCTGTGCGGAGCAACGCTGTGCTGTGCTCTCGCGCGGAGCAATCGTTGGTGGAGTTGGATAGTAAGTTGGCACAAGTGGTCATTGGAGTAAGGCGTAGCGGCAAGTCCACGCTGTGCTATCAAGCACTTCACAGCGCCGGTGTAGCCTTTTCTTACGTGGATTTCGACGACGAGCGATTGGCTGATTTGAAGGTTGACCAGCTCAACGATGTGTTGGAGGTACTCTACAAGGTCTACGGCCAATTCACGCATCTCTTTTTGGATGAGATTCAGAATGTAGAGGGCTGGCATTTGTTTGTGAACCGGCTGTTGCGCAAGGGGGTGCACGTGGTGGTCACCGGCTCCAACGCTAAGTTGTTGAGTGGCGAGTTGGCCACACATCTCACCGGTCGCAACAAGGAGATCGAGTTGTATCCGTTCTCCTTTGGGGAGTATTGCGCACTGAAGCAGGTCGACACAGAACGGCTCACCACTGAGGCGGAGGCGGCTCGTCGTGCGGCCTTCGATAGCTTTATGCAGCAAGGCGGCTTTCCGGAGGTTCAGCAGGTGCGCAATGCGGGTACGTATGTGAGCACACTGGTCAAACACATCCTCAAGCGCGACATCGAGCAGCGGTTTCGGGTGGCATACACCGCTGCTTTCGAGGCGATGGCGCACCACTTGCTCAATGTTGCACCGACCATCGTGGTGGTTAAGGACTTGGCCGAACTGTTCGGCATCAAGTCGGTGCACGCTGTGAAGAATTACATTGACTATCTCAAGCAGGCCTACATACTGATAGGGGTGGCCAAGTACTCTACCAAGAGCCGCTTGCGTGTGGCGCAGGAGAAGGTGTACGCGGTCGACGTGGCATTGCTCAACCAACGAGAGAATGCGTTGGTTGGTGCAAACTTGGGCTTCCGGCTCGAAACCATTGTGCTCATTGAGTTGAAGCGACGTTGCCGTGAGCGCAATCTCGACATCTATTACTATCGCGAGCGCTCGGGCGAGTGCGATTTCTTGGTGTGCGAGCACAATCGTGTGCTGCAAGCTATCCAAGTGAGCTACGACATCAGCGCGGAAAAGACTTTCAAGCGCGAGGTCAATGGGCTGCTGATGGTTGCGAAGAAGACCGGCTGCGACAACTTGCTGCTGATTACTGACCACGAATCGCGCACGGAGACGGTGAGCGGGTGCAGGGTGGTGGTGGTGCCAGGGTATCGCTGGTGCTTGGAAGAAAGTGTGTGGTGACGTTGCGTTTTTGGGGTCTGCTCTCGGTGTATAGGATGATAAGGGAGCGCCCCGCCGAGGGGGCGGAGCGCTGTGCGGTGGGTGACTATCCGCGGGGGATGTCATTCTTCGGATTTAGATCTTGGATGGCGCGGCTATGATGCTGCGGTGTCGGTGGGGTTGTTGGCTGCGGCGGCTTCGGCTTCGCGGCGCAGGCGTTTGCGTCGGCGGGCTTTTGCGCTACGGCTCTGGCCTTCGCCGGGGGCGGCGGGTGGCCGTGGTGTGGGGGTGTCGGCGGTGGTATCGGCCTCGGTGGCTTCGGTGGCTTCGGCGGTGCGCGCTTGGCGCTTCTCGGCTGATGATGCGTTGACGTCTTTTTCGGCGCGGAGGTCGATTTCGTTGCCTTTGGCGTCGAGCACGCGGTATTGGAGGTATGCGAGTGATTCGTCGGCCACGATTTTGAAGCAGCGGCCGAGTTTGCGTCGCCAGGCGCGGTAGGTTGTGAAGATTAAACCGCGTTTGAGGTAAGCGTCGACGAAGGGGTGGACGTACATGATGAAGTTGCGCTGACCGAGGGTGTTGACCAGGTAGTCGAGCTTCTCGTAGAGGGTGTCGGTGAAGAGCAGTGATGGTTGCACTTCACCTCGGCCGAAGCATGATGGGCAGTGCTCTTCGGTGACGATAGTGAGGGCGGGGCGCACGCGTTGGCGGGTGATTTGCATCAGGCCGAATTTGCTTAGTGGCAGTATGTTGTGGCGTGCGCGGTCGTTGGCCATGAGTTCGCGCATGTGTTCGAAGAGCTGCTGTCGGTGCTCGCCTTTGTTCATGTCGATGAAGTCGACGACGATGATTCCGCCCATGTCGCGCAGGCGGAGTTGGCGGGCGATTTCTTCGGCGGCACGGAGGTTGACTTCGAGGGCGTTGCTTTCTTGGTCGTTGGTGGCCTTGGTGCGGTTGCCGGAGTTTACGTCGATAACGTGGAGTGCTTCGGTGCTTTCGATGATGATGTATGCACCGGAGCGGAATGATACGGTTTTGCCGAATGCTGATTTGATTTGTCGGGTGATGCCGAAGTGGTCGAAGATTGGCTGGTCGTGGTGGTATAGTTGTACGATGTTGCGAGCTTCGGGAGCGATGAGGCTCACGTATTTGTCGATTTGTTCGAATACGTGTGCGTCGTTGACGTGGATAGCTTCAAACTCGGGGTTGAACACGTCGCGCAGCATGCCCACGATGCGGCTTTCTTCTTCGAAGATGAGGGATGGTGCGGTGGCTGTTTGTGCGCGTTGCACGGTGTTGTTCCAGCAGGTGACCAGGGTTTTGAGTTCGTTGATGAGTTCGGCAGCACCTTTACCTTCGGCTGATGTGCGCACGATTACGCCGAAGTTGCGTGGCTTGATGCTCTCGATGAGCTGGCGCAGGCGCATCTTTTCGACTGGCGACTTGATTTTCTGCGAGATGGAGATTTTGTCGCTGAAGGGGATTAGCACCATGAATCGGCCGGTGAAGGTGATTTCGGTGGTGAGGCGCGGGCCTTTGGATGAGATTGGCTCTTTGACGATTTGCACCAGCAGGGGCAGGCCTTGGGTGAGTGCTTCGGTGATGGAGCCGTTTTTGTCGATGTCGGGTTTGATGTCGACTTTTTCGATGGCGGGAACGCGGTTGGCGCCTTCGGCTAAGAGTGATTGGACATAGGCGGCGTAGGTGGCGTAGTGTGGGCCAAGATCTAAATAGTGGAGGAATGCATCCTTGTCGTAGCCAACGTTGACGAATGCGGCGTTGAGGCCGGGCATTAGTTTTTTGACTTTGGCCAGATAGATGTCGCCCACGGCGTAGGAGATGTTGCGCGCTTCTTTTTGGAGAGACACTAAGCGGGAGTCCTCCAACAGGGCGATAGACACCTCCGACTGCTGCACGTCTACGATAAGTTCACTTTTCATGGATGTGGGTGGGTTTCGACGGATGCTTTAAGGGGTTAATAGTAAAAATAAAAAGGATAACTTAGGGTGCGTAATACGCGCCTCCGGTGGAGGGAGGCGGCTGCTCACCCATAGTTAGTCCTTTTTATGGCTTCGAACCGATGCTTGTGCACGCAGTCGCTGCGCAAGGGAGCGGAGGGCGAACTGATGCCGGGAGGCGAAGCGAGCACATTGAAGCGTGGGAAGAGCCGCCGGCTGTGGTTAGCCGACCGGCTTATTTCTTCTTGTGACGGTTCTTACGAAGACGTTTTTTGCGTTTGTGAGTAGCCATTTTGTGGCCTTTACGTTTTTTTCCGCTGGGCATTTGGCGTAAATTTAGAAGTTAATAATATTGGGTGATATTTATTGGATGACTGTCAGGGTCGAATTAACGTACTTCTTCCATGAACACTTTTGCGGGCTTGAAAGCGGGGATTTTGTGTTCGGGGATGATGAGGGTTGTGTTTTTCGAGATGTTGCGAGCGGTTTTTTCGGAGCGGGTTTTGATGATGAAGCTGCCGAAGCCGCGCAGGTATACATTTTCACCTTCAGCAAGAGAATCTTTCACCACTTGCATGAATTTTTCTACAGTCTCCAGTACGAGGGCTTTTTCGATGCCGGTGGTTTTGGAGATTTCGTTGACGATGTCTGCCTTAGTCATGTTGGGATTAGTTTTATTGATTGGATATGTAAAATTCGTTATTAGCAATAGGATTTCCGACCTCGGTGGAGGTCTTTATCGAAATTGCAGTGCAAATATCGGAATTTTTTTTGAATTGACAATAATAAATCGCTGATTTATTGCATTTTTTTGCAATTTAGGGGTTATTTTGGCCATCCAAGGGGGTCAAAGGGTGGTTTTGGGTGGTTTGAGGGGCTGCTCGGAGTATAAATGCTTCGATTACAGTGGATATGGCAATGATGGCGGCGGCTACTGCCATGGCTGTCATGGCTTGGGGGTCGCTGTGGGGTTGGAGCAGCCACAGATAGGAGGCTATGACGATGAGTGCGGCGGGTGAGATGAGCATCCAGCGGCTGTGTTTGGCTTCGCTGATGGGTTGGCGCAGTATCACCAGGGTTTGCCACAGGGCGGCGGCTGCTACGGCTATGCTCATCACGGTGGGCAGGATGGTGGCGACCTCGCTGTTGAACACTAACAGCAGCACTCCACCTACCACGGCGGCTATCGAGCAGATGAGGGTGAGCACTCGTGCGGCTTTGTGGGTGCGCACGCGTGCACCGGCTATGAGGGTGAGCGCTCCGGCTATGACGAATACTGCGGCGATGATGCAGATGATGGCGAATGAGCTGATGAGGTTGCGTGCGAGGGTGAGCAAGGTGGATAGCGCGGCGGCTGTGACGGCGTAGATGTAGTAGGACTTGGCTTTCATTGCTGTGGCGGTGGTTAGGCGAGGAGTGTGGAACCCTTTTTTGGGGGAGGGTTCCACGCTCGTCCGACCGGGTGAGTTATTGTTTGGCGACGATTGCTTCGGTGTCGCGAGCA
Organism: Muribaculaceae bacterium; assembly: GCA_051878535.1. Classification (GTDB taxonomy): domain Bacteria; phylum Bacteroidota; class Bacteroidia; order Bacteroidales; family Muribaculaceae; genus CAG-873. The sequence continues at coordinate 1,682 of JBJEKG010000297.1, read as the reverse complement.
ATCATGAGTTCTTCGTCGGTGGGAATGACGCACACTTTCACCTTGGAGGCTGCGGTGGAGAGGTCTACTTCCACGCCGCGGATGCCGGCGTTGAGTTTCTCGTCGATTTCCACGCCCATGAAGGCTAAGGGGCGGCACACGTCGGCGCGCAGTCCGGCTTGGTTTTCGCCTACGCCGCCGGTGAATACGATTACGTCCACACCGCCCATCTCGGCTGCATACGCGCCGATGTATTTGATGATGCGTTTTTGGTACATTTCGAGGCCGAGGATGGCGCGTTGGTTGCCGGCATTAACGGCTGCTTCGATTTCGCGCATGTCGCTGGAGATTTCGGTCACGCCGGCCATGCCGCTCTCTTTGTTGATGATGCGTTGGATGTGGTCGGCGCTGAGGTTGTGTTTGAGCATGAGGTAGGTGAGCACGCCGGGGTCAACGTCGCCGCAGCGGGTGCCCATCATCAGGCCTTCGGTGGGTGTGAGGCCCATGGATGTGTCGACGCTGCGGCCGTGGTCTACGGCGGTGATTGATGCGCCGTTGCCGATGTGGCAGGTGATGATGCGCAGGTCTTTGACGTCGCGGCCGAGGAATTCGGCCACGCGGCCGCTGACGTAGCGGTGGGAGGTGCCGTGGAAGCCGTAGCGGCGCACGCCGTCTTCTTTATAATATTTATAAGGTAGGGCGTACATGTATGAGCTGGGGGGCATGGTTTGGTGGAAGGCGGTGTCGAACACGCCTACTTGCGGGGTGTTGGGCATCAGGGCGGTGATGGCTTCGATGCCGACGATGTTGGCGGGGTTGTGCAGGGGGGCGAGGTCGTAGCATTCGCGCACTTTGGCGATGACTTCGTCGGTGATGAGCACGCTTTCGGTGAATTTTTCGGCACCGTGCACCACGCGGTGGCCAACGGCGTCGATTTCATCGAAGGAGGCGATGCAACCTTCTTTGGCGTCGGTCAGCAGGTTGAGGATGGCGCGGATGGATGCTTGGTGGTCGGCGAGGCCGAGGTTGATGATGTCTTTGGAGCCGTCGGCGCGTTTGAATTTGAGGAAGCCGTCGGGCAGGCCGATTTTTTCGACGCCGCCTTCGGCCATGGTGTGGCCGTCGGCTGTGTCGATGAGTTTGTACTTCACGGAGCTGCTACCGCAGTTGAGCACTAAGATTTTCATGGGGGGTAATGGTTATTTTGGTTATTATTGGGGATTATTTTTTTGCACCGATGGCTTGGCAGCAAGTCATGATGATGGTTTTGTAGATGTCCTCGGGGAAGCAGCCGCGCGAGAGGTCGCTCACGGGGGCTGCGAGGCCTTGGAGGATGGGACCTACGGCTTGCACGCCGCCGAGGCGTTGGCAGAGTTTGTAGGCGATGTTACCTACTTCCAGCGAGGGAAATACCAGCACGTTGGCGCATCCGTTGATGATGCTTTCGGGTGCTTTCTTGTGGGCAACGGAGGGCACGATGGCTGCATCGGCTTGCAGCTCACCATCGACGATGAGTGTGGGGTCGATTTTGTGAGCTAAGGCGGTGGCTTCGACCACTTTGTCCACGCGTTCGTGTTTGGCTGAACCTTTGGTGGAGAACGACAGCATGGCCACGCGCGGCTCGATGTCGGCCAGCGAGCGGGCTGTTTCGGCGGCGCACACAGCTATCTGGGCGAGCTCTTCGGCGGTGGGGTCGGGCACCA
>JBJEKG010000296.1:0-6903 GCA_051878535.1 Muribaculaceae bacterium | reverse complement strand
CTACCGCAGTTTGCCGCTGAGCGCCGATTCTCCTATCCGCAAGCCGTCGAAGGCGCCCGCCGCATCCTCTGGGGCCTGTTCAAAAAGTGCGTCGTGGCCGACGGCGTTGCTTTCTGGGTCAACATTGCCTTCATCCAATCCGCCGAATTTGCCTCATCTACAGCCGATTACATCATGTTCACAATGGGCATCCTCGGCTTCACACTCCAGCTCTACGGCGACTTCTCCGGCTACTGCGACATCGCCCGTGGCTCGGCCCAACTCCTCGGATTCAGCCTTTCGGACAACTTCCTCACGCCATACTTCTCGCGCAACGCCGTCGAATTCTGGCGCCGATGGCACCGCACGCTCATGCAGTGGTTCACCGACTACATCTACATCCCACTCGGCGGCTCGCGCCGTGGCAACCGCTACCTCCACGTCTTCGCGGTCTTCTTCCTCTCCGGCCTGTGGCACGGCGCCACCTTCACCTTCGTCATCTGGGGCGTTCTCTGCTTCATCTGGTACGCCCTCTCCATCACCATCGGCTGCCGCAAGTACGCGCCCGATCGCGACCCCGTCGGCTCGCGCCGCGACCTTCACAAGATGGCCTTCACCACCCTCTGCTGGACCGCCACCCTCTTCGCCTTCCGAGCCAACGGCACATTCAACTTCCTCCACGCAGTCCAAAACTGCGCCATCCCCTTCGCCATCGCCGCCGCCGGCATCATCGCTGCCGCTTGGCTCTTGGCACGCATCCCGCTCCGAGGCCGCACTCTGTTGATTATCAGCTGTATAACCCTCGTCGGGCTATTGACAATTTCTCCGCTCGTACCCTCCATAGGCTACTACATCCTCACCCGCTGGGGATTCGTCATGGGCGCCGCCATGCTCATCGTCGAATGGCGCGGCCGCCGTGATTCTTTCGCTCTTCAACGCATGCCTCGCCGCCGTTGGCTTCGCCGCACCTGCGATATCCTGCTGTTTTACACCGTATTAACCTCCTTCTTCGCCGGCGAAGAAGCTTTTATCTACTTCCAATTCTAATGAACCGCTCATACCTCTCCTTCTTCCTTCGCGCATTTGGGTGGTTCACCCTGCTGATGTTGCCAATCGTGGCAGCTTACGTAATCATCGACCCCTTCCACTGCCAGCGCTACCACCAAGAGCCGGCCAAAGTTGACATCGAAACCAGTCGCGGATTCACCGCCATCAACTGCTTCGACCACTTCAACGACTCCATCCACTACGACTCTTTCATCATCGGCAGCTCCGTGGCCGGTTTCTACGACATCGAACACTGGCAAACCTACCTCCCCACCGGCTCGCAGCCAATCCACATCAACAATTCTTGCCAAACCACTCACCAGTTGCTGCTCAACTGCCAATACATCGCCGCCAAAGCTCCGATGCGCCACGTGCTCATCGTCCTCACCCCGCAATTCTACAGCTTCCGTGTCTCGAACGGGCTTCATTTTACCACCCCAATCAAAATCCAGCCATCCATAATTGGCAAAGCCGACAGCTGGTTCCGCCAATTCCGCTTCGCCATCGACCGCCGCTCCATCGTCTCCTACATCTGCGTCAAATGGCTACACACCGAAACTCCTAAAGAGAAAACCCTCGGCTGGCTCGACCCACCTTTCGACTTCGTACCCCAGCGCAACATCTTCCACTGCGAACAAAAAGAAGAAGAAATCCGCCGCGAAAGCCGCGAATACCTCGCCGCACACCCCTACGCACCCGACATGTTGCGTTCCTTCCCGCTTGCAATCGAACCGGGCATCCTCCGCCCCGACCAAGTAGCTGATTTACAAGCAGTAAAAGCCATCCTCGAGCAGGAACATGCCGACTACCGCGTGGTCATGACGCCATCGCAATATCCTCTACCCTCGCCCGAAATGACCGCCCAACTCGTCGAAATCTTCGGCCAACACTACATCGACCTCTCCGCCGAGTTCGGCTTCTACTTCCTCTTTCCGGGCTATGCCTGCGACCACATCCACCCCATGCCGGAGCTCTCGCGCATGCTCATCGACCGCATCTACGGCGACCCGTCGCCTAACGCCGCCGTGCCACAATAGCACACAGCCGCCGAATCAGCGCTCGCCACGAGCCTAAACAGCTCATTATCAGAGCTAAAACCACGGCCACAATCGCAGTCAACAGCCACTCATTCACACGGCCATACAGCGGCCACGCCACCGCCGCCGTCACCGCAGCGCAGCCCAACTGCCCCAAATATCCGCGCCAGTACTGCCACAGCGGCCTATCCATTGCCCACCGGAACAGGTAAATCGGTCGCCAAACCTCCACCTGCAACGCCAACGAAACCAACGCGCCCATAAGCACACCATCCAAGCCCCAGCGCATACCCAACACCACCGACAGTCCCAAATTCACAGCCGCCTCTGCCGCCGGTGCCCACACATCGCCAAACCGGCCATAGGCCGCCAACATCGCCTCAACACCCTGCCGCTTCACTTGCAAATAGAATACGGCCGCAATCAGCAACACCGTCCGCGCGGGCAACACATACTCCGCGCCAACCCACACAGTCACAATCGGTTGAGTCAGCAATAGCAGTGCCACAAAACCCATCACACCCAAGTAAAACCGCAGCGAACTGTACTCGCAGTACACCCCGTAAATCCTTTCCCTGTCTCCCTCGGCCACCAAATTCCCCATCGACGGCACCACACCACCACTCACCGCCGCAATCATCGCCATCAATCCGGTCACAACCATCAAATAGTTGCCATATATTGCAACCATACTCATCGACACGCACGCATACACAATCACCGGTTGCGTCTGCGTCAGCACCAAGAAACTGATACGATGCACAAACAGCTGCCGCGTTTTCCGCGCCACCTCCGGATAGCGCAGCAGCAGCTCTCGCAAAGGCGTGCTAACCTTCTGACACAGAAATGGATATGTGCGATTCACCATTCGCCGCAGCGACAGCGCAGCCACCACCGCAAACACTCCCTCCAACACCAACCACCACACGTAGCCGTCGTCCATCACACTCACCATCACCGCCTGTACAGCCAATTTCGCCAAGTGGAACACCCGAAAGCCGCCCACCAACTTATACTCTCGCTGGTCGGCCAACAGCACCACCTCCTTATAATTCACAAAATACGACAGCATCGATCCGCCCAACATCACCCCAAACGACCCGTAAGCATACCACAACGGCACCTCCAAGTCGCTGAAAATCATCGGAAAGAAGCAAGCCAACACCGCCGCTACAGCTATTATAACCAACGCCACCCTCCGGTAAATATACCCTTGCAGCGCCACAATCTCCCGCACCGCATCCCGGTCCTTAGCTAACAGCGGCCGATACAACACATACCCAATGGCCGTGGCCACACCCAACTCCGCCACATTCAACAGCTGCAACAGATTCTGCGCCGTAGTGTTCAACCCCAACACCTCCGTGCCAAGCTCCTGCAAAAACACCCGCCGGCTCACAAACTGCAACACAATCAGCGCCACCGTGTAGCAAACCATTGCCACCGATGTCCGAAAACTGTTTCCTGTGCGACTTCTTTCCGCCATCAAAAAAATTTTCCGCAAATATACAAAAAATCCCCCACCCCACCAAATCCCCAGCACCAACCACACCATCCTTCCCGCCGCCCGCCCCTTCTTTTCGTCTCCCGCCAGGCTGCTTTAGCAGCCATCTCGGCGAAGCCGAGAAACCACCCGCGCTCGCTTTTTTGTCTAAGTTCTGAGCCTCCACTACGAATTATGAATTATGAATTATGAATTATGAATTTCCACACAAAAAACCGGCGCAGGACACCATCCTGCGCCGATTCTAACGAGCCGCGAGTGGGGCTCGAACCCACGACCTTTTCGTTACGAATGAAATGCTCTACCGACTGAGCTATTGCGGCCTATTGCTTTGCGACTGCAAAGTTACAAAATTTTTCCGTCACCTGTGCTATATGACAGCTTAATTTTTGCTTTCGACAGCGAAATTCTTGCCATCGCCGGCTTCGCCACATACGGTACGATGCGCGATACCACATACGACGTGCCATAATAATAGCTATTCGACGACGACGCTTCCACCTCCACTTCCACCGGAGTAATCACGAAGGTATAATCTTCGGCAGTCACCTCGTCCAGGTCCAACAGGTAACTCATATAGTTGCGCATGGTAAACACGTACCCGCCCGAAGCGGCGCTATACTGCGCGTAGAACGACAACTTATTGTCCGTCAACCGGTTATTCGCAAAAAAGTCATCCTTCTTATGCTTAAGCACCATCAGCACGTAAGGCGGCGGCGCTATACCATACTTGTTCGGAATCGAATCGGCCGGAATCAGCACATCCAACGCGTTGAGTACCTGCAACTTACCGCTATGGCGGCGGTAAGCAGTCAGCAGTTCCTGCGCCGGCAGCTGAATTTCCATCTCATACCCCGCCGGTGCGGCCAGCACTTGGTCGCCCTGCGCTATCATGTCACGCAAATCCTGCGCCGGCTCGTAGTCCACAAAGTTATTCACCATAACCTCCGGTGTAACAGCAAAATAGTCGCCATAATACCGCTCGATATAGGTGGAATCAGCACCGCTCGAGGTGGTGGTCGTCTCGGTCTTATGATAGAAATAGCGAATCGAACTTACCGAAAACTCGCTCACGCGTCCGGCACCGTAGCTCGACTTAACATACACGCCGCCAAACACTTCGCGGGCAAACCGTGCCGGGTCGCCATACACGCTCGGATCTGCCTTGTAAGCATTCCACAACTCACGCGCAAAATCCACACTCAGAGGCAGTTCCACATACAAGCGCGTCATCTGCTGCACCGAATCCGGCTCATTCATCGTCGAAGCGATATACGTGGCACAGCTCATCAAATCCGCCGGATTATACACCGGATGCTCATCGTCGGTGTACATCACATCGGCCAACGGCGTGCGCAAACGGTACACCTCGATGCCCATCGGTGCCAACGAGTCGCCCACAAATGCCGTGCGCTCCATCTGCAAAAACAGCTTCACCGAATCAATGTCGGCCGCAGTCACATTCGTGGTATCGATATCCGTCGACGGCAAAAACTGAGCCACAAAGTCGCTCCGAATCGAGCCAAATACCGGCGCATCAATATCGCCGATGAGCTGGCTCACCGTGCGCGACTGCACATGCTTATTCTCCAACGTCTTACCACTCAGGGTGAACGCCGAGTCAATTTCTATAGTGATTGTTTCCTCGGTAAGGGTCATGCCGATTTCCGATGTCTGCGAGCAACCGCTCAGCAGAACCACCGCCATTACCAGAGGCAAAAGAATACGTTTCATCTAAATTATTGTTGAGGAGAGAGTTAGTTATTACAGAGATTTGTAAAAATCCATATACACATCGCCCAAGTTGTCACATTCCGGCACGTCAAGCAGCGGCTTGCCCGTGGCGCGAGCATATTCCACCAACGCCTCCGGAATGTTACCCGACGAAATCACTATCGCATCGGCATGGTCCATCGCCAGGCGGCACAGCGACTCGTAAGTCACCCCTTCAGCCACCGACTTCACATCCTCCGCGCTGAAGCCATCCTGCATCAGCTTCTCCGCCATCCGCTTATCCAACTCGCCCTCAAACGGACAGTCGAACAGCGAGAACACCACCTTGGTGTTCACAAAAGTCGGGTCATCACCATACATCAGCTTCAGATACAGCGGCGCTACAGCCGAAATCCAGCCCGTGCAGTGCACCACCTCCGGTGCCCAGCGCAACTTCCGCGCCGTTTCAATCACACCGCGAACGTAGAAAATCGATCGCTCATCATTCTCCTCGGCATGAGTCACCGTCTCCAGCTCCTCAGCACCGTGGCCGTCAAAGTAGTCATCATTATCGATGAAATACACCTGCATGCGCGACGGCTGCAACGTCGCAACCTTAATCAGCAACGGATGATTCGTATCATCTATCACTATATTCAAACCCGACAAGCGGATCACCTCATGCAGTTGATTCCGACGCTCATTAATGCACCCATACCGCGGCATAAATGTACGCACCTCGATCCCCTTGGCTATGATAGCCTCCGGCAACGCGCGCCCAAAGCGCGAATGCGCATTCGCCGACAAATACGGCGTGATTTCTTGCGAAATAAAAAGAGCTTTCTTGATTTCGTTCATCGATTTCCTTTTTGTTGTGAGCAACGCTTTCTGCGCCGCATATAGCTTAGCAACTGCAAAGTTAGCAAAAATTTTTCACCTGACCGCGCTTATTAACAAATTACACCCACAAATTAACAATTTTAAAATTCTTCCACCCCAAAATTTGGCCAAAACACAATAATTTACTAAATTTGCACACATATTCTTAGCGAAGAATATCATCCCAACATACACCCCCTCTCTCGGGGGTACACGGAGTATCACTCTGGCGTTCCTCATTTCGAATACCGCCAATATTCTTTACGCACAGGAACTCGCAGAATGCATGCTCACGCCCTCATGGCGTGAGCCATCTTTTGCTTGTGTGCGTGCGGTCACTTGGCGGTAACCGGAAATGTACAAGCAACTGGTGGCCACGCCTTTTTGCGTCTGCCTGCCCCAAACATCACACCGCATCCCATTACATTATGATACCCAAGCGTCCCGGCCACATCACTCCGGGGCGCTTAACTTTGCAAAAAAAAATCACAAAAAACCACCAAAAAATTTGGTCAATTCAAAAAAAATGCCTAACTTTGCACCGCAAACAACAAATGGTGAGTTTAGCTCAGTTGGTTAGAGCGTCGGATTGTGGTTCCGAAGGTCGTGGGTTCGACCCCCACACCTCACCCCAAAAGCGATTCCCCTCAGGAATCGCTTTTTTCATCCCCCCGCCCAAACGCCCACCCGTAGTGCCGCGGCTCGCTGCGGCATACCCCGTTGGCCCAGGCCACCGTGGGTCCT
>JBJEKG010000295.1:0-6913 GCA_051878535.1 Muribaculaceae bacterium | reverse complement strand
CCTACCGACTTTCTGCTATCATTTTCGGTTTTGGTAAGCATAGCTGAGCAGTTACCATCCGAGGGTAACTACTCTGCTATGGGCTGTGGCTACAGCAGGGATTGGAGCAGGGTGGGGGCGTTGGTGGTGATGAGGTCGACGTGCAGGGAGATGAGCCACTGCATGGTGGGGGCATCGTTGACGGTCCACACGTTCACTGTCATGCCCAAGGCGTGGGCTTGTTCCACCCACTCGGGGTGGGCTTTGATTACCGAGTGGTGGTAGTCGATGCCGGTGATGCCCATGGTGTGGAGGTCGGCGGGTGCGAGGTCGCCGTTGAGGTAGAGCACCGGTGTGCCCTCCGGGGCGAGGCGCACGAACTCGCGGCAAGCGTGGAGCGAGAAGGAGATGTATTCGATGCGGTCGGACAATCCGAACCGTTCGGCCATGGCCACGATGCGCTGCACGGCGGCTGTTTCGCGCTCAGCTGTGGAGTGGTGCTTGAGCTCGAGAATCAACCGAGTGGAGGTGGTTGTGGCGGCGGTGAAGTAGTTCTCTAATGATGGCATACGTTCGCCGTTGGGCAGCGTGAGTTGCTGTAGCCGGGCCAAGGTGGATGTCTCCATGGCCAATCCGCCGAAGGAGGCGTCGTGATTGACCACCAACGCGGAGTCGGCCGTGAGCCATACGTCAAACTCCGAGCCGTAGCATCCGGCACGGTCGGCCAAAGCCAATGCCGTGATACTGTTCTGCGCCGATGCGGGCGCTTGCCACAGGCCGCGATGCGCCACCACGGCTGTCTGCGCCGCAGCCACCAAGCCGCACCACAGCACCGCGCACATCGCCGCCAATCTAATTTTCTGTTTCATAATTGATTATATAAATGGAGTCATATACACCGGCAACATCAACGTGTCGCCGTCTTTGTGCAGGTCTTTGGTGTAGATTAAATATCGGCGCTCAATGATGTGTGAGAACTTCTCACAGAATACGTCGAGCGACTTGTGGGCTTTGTATCCCGACGACTTCACCTCAATCGGGTGAATCTTCGCTCCGCGAGAGAGCAAGAAGTCGATTTCGTATTTGTGGCTGTCGTCCTTGGCCCAGGTGTAGTAGAAGAGCTTATTACCCGAGGCTGTAAGAATCTGAGCTATCACATTTTCGTAGACGTATCCTAAGTTGGCGCTCAGTTTGTCGCTGAGCAGCTTTTGGTAGATCTCGTTTTCGGTATAGTCTTTATCCCAGAATACTAAGGTAACGAACAATCCGGTGTCGGCACAAAAGATTTTGAACTTGGAGATGTCTTTTGTGAGCGACATTCCCACGTTCGGGTCGTTCGAGTGGTAGGAGAAGACCACCGTTTTGCTGTCTTCGAGGTCACGTAGCAAGCTCAGCAGCTTGTCATCATCCACTTGGCCGAGCACGGTGTTAGGCTTGTATCGGCCATTGGCTTGGCTGAGTTGCGAAGGTATCTCCATATACAGCGTCTCCAATCGGCCGCTCTCGTCGAGCTTCTGAAAATCATCTTGATACACGCGGATGATACTGCGCTTGACTTGGTCGACTAAACTCAAATTGTTGGTTTCAATCAAGGTATTGACAGCTTGCGGCATTCCGCCCACCAGCATGTACAGGCGGAAGTCGCGCAGCTTATCTCGGTGAGCTCTGTCGAGCGGAAGACGCTTATCGAAGAACGTGCGCAGAATGGGCACAGTGGCGCTATCGCCCAAAGCCCATCGGAACTCCTCGTAGTCCATCGGGTGGAGCGTCACTCGCTCTTCCTCGCTGGGAATGGTGATGTCTTTGGTATTCTTTTTGATGCTGATGAGCGAGCCGGTTTCGATATAGTCGTACCGGCCATCCTTCACCAAGTACTTGATGGCTTGCCGCGCTGCCGTGCACTTTTGCACCTCATCGAAGATGATTACTGACCGGCGTTCACGAAGCACTACATTGTAGAAAGCTTGCAGTTGCAAGAATATATATTCTTTGTTCATCAAGTTATCGAACAAGGCCTTAACATCCGGCGATGCTTCGTTGAAGTCGATAAGTATGTAGGATTCATACTCGTTTTTGGCGAACTGCTCCACCAGCGTTGACTTGCCCACACGGCGCGCACCTTCAATCAGGATGGCCGTTTTGCCATTCTGCACGCGCTTCCATTCCAGCAGTCGGTCATACAGCTTACGTTTGAAGATTCTCTCCATATACCAAAATGTTGATAGATTTCGACTGCAAATTTAGGCAATTTTTGGCATTTACCAAAATGTTTTTGGCCAAAACCTACGATAATACCAAAATGTTTTTGGCCAAAACCTACGATAATACCAAAATGTTGGCCGTCTCGCGATTGCGCACCGAAAACTCGAACGCGCACGAACTCACGGCTCTTTCATTTAAAATTGGAAATAAAACAAAGAACTAAAAGACGAATTTAAACGTAAAAACGTAAACGTAGAACGTAGTTTTATTCCAATTATACGTTTTACGTTTACGTTCTTACGTTTAGTTGTCACGAATCTATGTTTTAAATGAAAGAGCCGTGAGTTGATAAATGCTTGCGGAAACGCTCACGGTTTCCATTTTCTGCAAAGGTATTCATTTTCTGTGGATTATGCAAGCGTGGAGGAAAGATTCCGGCATTTTTCGGCTGAAAAAAGGGGAAATTCCGAAAAGCAAAGCAACCACGACCCAATGTAAGGGGGCGTGGCTGCTGTAGGTATCAGGGTGGGGGATTAGTAGCGGACGGTGGTGGCGGTGGTGCCTTGGCGGCGGATGTAGATGTTGCCTTTGACCGGATGCGATACTTCAATACCTTGGAGGTTGAAGTATTGCACTTGCCACTGGGGGGTGTCGGCGCTGATGTCGGTGATGCCGGCGTTGCGCTTCACTTGGAGTTGGTCGATGTAGAATGCGCCGCTGAGGGTGTAGAGGCTCTGCTCTTGCACCAGGCGGAATCCGGCCAGCAGGTAGGTGTAGGAGGGGTCGAGCTGTGAGGTGTCGACCTCCACGTACTGCCAGCCGAGGTAGGTGAGTTGTGTGGCGGGCAACCACTTGATGTCGGTGCCGGCGGTGAGGCCCACTTCGAGGTGGTGGTAGTTGAAGTCGCCGTTGACGAAGAATGTGAGCACGTCGCCGGAGTTGATTACCGCGGGGGTGTCGCCACAGTATGTCCAGGCGCATGCTCCGCCGCGTTGGTCGGCGAAGTTGTAGCCGAAACGGGCGGCGTAGATGCCGAGGATGGATGTGGTGCTGCGCGAGGTGGCGGGAGTGGCGGCGCCGATGCCTTCGGAGTGGTCGGCGGAGTAGGTGTAGGGCACGGTGGCGGCCTCGAAGTCGTCGATGAGCACGGCTTCGGAGGCGGCTTCAGCGCTCACGTCCACGGCGGTGAAGGTGAATGTGACGTCTTGCCCCATAGGCAGCTGCTCGGCATCGCGCACCTCGCCGGAGAGGGTGGCGGTGTAGGTTTCGCCGGCGGTGAGGTTTGATGAGAGGGCGAAGATGGCGTTGCCGTAGCCGTTGGAGAGCTTGTTGAACGAGCATCCGCGCTTGTTGACGCTTACCACTTGGCCGCGGGAGTCGCGGATGGTGAGGCGGTCGTAGATGCCGGAGGTTTCGACCTTGTTGTCGAAGCGGAACTCCAGGCGGGGGCTGTCGAAGTGGATTTCACCGCCGTCCACGGGGAACTGGCTCAACAGTTCCATGCGGTTGCGGTCTTGGGTGGTGAAAGTGAGCTCGAAATCTTGCTCCATGCCGGGGTTGGAGTAGCGGCGGTCGGGGTGCGAAGCGGAGCGGTCGAGGCGCACGGTGTAGGTGGTGTTGCGCTCGAACGCGGTGGTGGGATAGAATGCTGCGTGGTGGTTATTCTTGGAGTATTCGAAGTAACCATCCACGGCGGGGGTCACGGAGAAGGCTCGTTCGAAGGATTCGGTGTCGATGTCGGAGTTGAAGTCAAACTCAATCGACACGGCGCAGGAGATGGGTTGCGACACGTCCACCGGTGTGTATTTCACGATTTGCAACGGATATTCGCGCTTCATCGACAGCGGCAGGTCGTTGTAGGTGACCTCGTTGGCGACCACGGTCACGGGCACTTCCTCCGAGTAGTATTGCGAGTGAGTGGTGCGCAGGCTGTACGAGCCGGGGGCGACGTTGCGGAAGACGAACACACCGTTGTACATATTGTCGGTGGTGCGACGTTGCACCACGTTACCTTCTGCATCGAGCAGCTCCACAAGGCAGCCGTTCACCGGCGCGTATATGTCGCGCCCGTGACGGGTGAAGTTCACGGTCATATCTTTCTCGCGCAGGTTGTGGTCGTCGTACACGATGCCGGCCACGTTGCCGGTGACGAAGCGGTCTTCGGTGTCGTAGAACTCCATGATGGAGCGCACGAAGTGCCACGCCTCCAGCCACCAGTAGTCGTCGTTCATCAGGCGGTAAGCTTCGGGACGGTGCTCGTGCATGCCGCCTTCGGAGAGCAGACCGGGCACGTAGAGATAGCGCAGCACGCCCAAGCCGCCCGACCACATGTTCTGGTAGAAGGTGAGGTCGCCGGCTATCTGCAGCTTGTGGGTCCACACGGGCAATTGGTTGGAGTAGAGATTGTTACCCACGATTTGGCTAAGGGTAACATTCTCCGGATAACGCGGTGTGCCGATGGTTTCTTCGCGGTAGAGCATCAAGGGATAGTTGACAGCCTCGCCGGCGTTGGAGTGGATTGAGAAGAATAAATCCACGCCCAAGTCGTTGGCTTCGGCCGAGATGCCTGAGAGCGAGCGGTCGTCGGCCTCGGTGTTCTTGGTGCGCGACAGATAGGGTGTCGCACCCAACGAATCGAGGATGTGGTACATGTGCAGGCCCTTGTAGAGGTTGCTCTTCGACTCCCAGTAGCCGAGGGTGTCGGACGAGCTTTCGAAGGGGTAGAGCAGGATGGGACGGTCGTTGGAGGTGTAGCCGCCGTGGCCGGGGTTGATGTAGATTTTGAGGTCGGCCATGCGCTTGGCATCGGCGGCAAAGGCTACTACCACGGCTGCAATGGCAAGGTAAAGTATGCGTTTGATATTCATGGCGGTAGCTTTTAGTCGTTAAGGTTGAGAATGTACATTTGGCCGTTGAGGTCGGAGAAGACCACCACGCCGCAGGGGGCGGCGGAGGCTTCGCCCACCATCATCGATGCGTCGGTGAGGTCGGTGGTGATGCCGGTAGCGATGTTGACGCTCACCAAGCGCGAATCGGTCACCACGTAGCCGTCGTCGTGGCTCACTACGGCCACGAGGGTGTGCTCGCCGGCCCAGCTCACGTAGTCGCCTTTGGGCAATACGCAGCGGGCGTCCGTGCCGTCGGCATTGGCCACGTACACGCCGCTGAAGGGTTCTACGAAGGCCAACTGCTGTCCGTCGGGCGAGAGCGATGCCCACAGGTAGGAGTGTGCATCGGCCAGGGGTGACAGCTCCTGCGCGGCACCGTTGCGCACCACGCGGATGGTGCGATACGTGGCTACGGCGTAGGTGGGCTTATTAGCGAAAGTGTTGAGGTCGAGGGTGTTGCGTGAGGGTTGGGCGAGTTGCGAGTGGCGCTCGTCGGTGAGAGAGAAGGAGCGCACGTCGCGATAGAGCAGACCGTCCACGGTGGTGGCGGTGCGGTAGATTACTGTGCGACCATCGGTGGAGAACACCGGCGCGAATCCGGCCGAGGCGGCCTCGTCGATGACGGTCACTCGACCCGTTGAGCGGTCGAGCGCTTTCAGTCCTTGGTGGTCGACGGTGGAGTAGAGCACTGTGGCTCCGTCGGGCGAGAGAACGGGATGGTGAGCACCCGCTTCCACCGATAGTGGGATGGGAGCGGCTGCCCACGCCCCTAAAGCGAGGGCGGCGGCACTCACAGTGAGTAATTTGCGTAAATTCATCAGTAGTAGGTATTTAGTTAGTATTATTTCACGATAAGCAGACCGCTGTGGCGACCGCTCTGTGTGGTGACGGTCACCACGTAGGTGCCGGGCACGTTGGGAGCTGCAATGGCTGCCGATTCAGCGCCGTCGAAGCGCTGATTGGTCACCAGCGCGCCGGCCACGGTGTAAACATTCACCATGCGCACGTTCGGCAGGTTGATGGCCACCGGCGCACCGCAATCCACCGCCGGAAGCAGCAGGCGCGAGGGTGCGAGGTCCACGGCCACGGACCGCACGGCATCGTAGTGCGCATATTCGGCCACTAAGCCGCCGAAAGCCAATGAGCATGCGCCCTTGGCGCTGTTGTCGGGCTTGATGGTGAAGCGCAAACGCTTGAACGCTACCGGATAGCAGGCCATGTCGGCGGGGTCGAACGCTTCGCTAAGGTCGAAGTCGATGCGATGCTCCACAGCGCCGGCAAAGCCGTCCTCCGGCTCAACGCGGATGACCACTTCGCGCGATTCGTTGGCCGGAACCACGGCCAACAGCACGCCCGACACTGCCAACGAGGGCGTGAAGCGGGTGTACACTCCGTCGGGAAGCGAGTAGAAGTCGTCGTCGCAGTTCAGCTCGATGTAAGGAGCGCGAGCCGAGCCGTAGGTGAACGAAATCAGTCCGTCCTCGGCCATCTCCACGTCGGTGATGCCCGAAGGTACCTTTATATTATATGTGTTGAGCGCGGCGAAGTCCATCTCGGCCGCGGGAGCGATTTCCACAGTGACTGTAGCCTCGGAGGTGAACTCGCCGATGCTGCCGGTGATGGTGGTGACGCCTTCGCTCACACCGCGCAGCACGCCGTTGGCATCCACAGTGGCCACGGAGGGGTCGGCCACCATCCAGCTCACGTTGGCCGGGTTGTAAGCGTAGGTTTTGCCATCGGTGATAGCTTCCACCTCGATGGGGTATTCGCGATGTCCGTCGATGAGGATGTTAGGGCAGCGGATGGCCACTTCGGCTCCCACCACGTTCATCTGCTTCGACACG
>JBJEKG010000294.1:0-6919 GCA_051878535.1 Muribaculaceae bacterium | reverse complement strand
CGGCCTGTGCGACATGCCCTCGTGGCGCGCGCGCCGCGGCGCGAGCTTCGCCGGCCGCGACGATGTCGACAACTATATGATGGTGGGTCTGCACTTCAGCAACGGTGCCGACTCCACCTACACCTACGAGGTGACCGACCAACTGCGTCGCCAGCCCCACGGCGGCATCATCACCATCGAAATCGCAGCCGACACCATCACCGTGCCCACCAAACCCGGCGGCGGTGGCGGCGGTTCGATGTTCGACCCCAACGTCAACCCCTACGACCCAACCGACCCCACCGAAATAGAAATATAAAAGCACATTAAAAAATACACGAAAATGAGAATTAAGAATTTAATACTAATTATGACGGTCGCTGCCACCTTGGCAAGCTGTGCCGGCCACGATGTCCTCAGCGATGAAGACATCCGCGGCGAGCGCGCTGACCAAGTGATGGCCTTCAGCGTGCTGTCGACAAACCTCGGCCGCGCCACCGCCATGGAAGCGGCCGGACACACCGACTTCGGCGTCTTCGCCTACAAAGGTACCGGCACATACTGGTCGCCGGAATACCCCGGCGACTTGGTGATGCAAAACTACCAAGTGAAATACGGTGCGGCAGAAGTGCTCGGCTCGCATTGGTACTACGAAGGCGCCCGCACCGGCCAAATCCTCAAGTACTGGGACTATTCCAAGCCCTCGCACTACTTTGCCGCCTACACGCCGTATAACAGCAATAGCACGTTTGAAATCTCTGAGTGGGGTTCAATATTAACTACCATGTTGGAACTCAAGGGTATGGAGGCGTTCTATTTAGAAAGCGACCGCGACGATAAGGAGACTATGTATGCCCAAGCCAAGGTGGATAAGTCGGCATACGGTCAAGAAGTAAACCTTACCTTCAACCACCTGAACGCGCTTATCCGGCTCGCTTTCCGCAGCGCTATCCCCGGCTACAAAGTGGAACTGCTCAATTTGGTGTCCGAAGACGGTCTGGTAACCGTGGGCGGTGGCCAAGCGGCGGCAGTTGGCGTACAACTTACTCCGGCCACCACCGCGGAGGCTGCCAAACCGGTCAACTTCGATTCCGGCGGCTCCGCAGCGCCCCAGCCAGCCCTATCGCAAAAATATCCGTACAAGGAGGACATCAAAGTAAGTGGCTTGTTCACCGGCACCGCTCCGAGTGTAACTGCCGCCAACTACAACACCACCTGCACCGACGATAACATCGTCTTCCCACTCAATGACACCGATGCCGGCGTTACAGCCTTCCCCATCAGCGACACTTCCGATTACACACCCCTACGCAGTCAATACTTCGCCCTGCCGTTGGACGACTATCACGAGCCTTATTTGCCAGGCTTCACCGTGCACGTCACCTACCGCCTCATTCCCAACGATGGTACGGCGTCGACCACCGTGTACGATGCGCGCGTGTTCATCCCGGCGGAGAAATGCCAGTGGACCTTCGGCAAGCAGTATCTCTACCGCTTCACCATTACTACCGGCTCAACCGGCGTAACCAACCCCAACACGCCGGTCTACGACGACGGCTCCACCGCCTCGCCTTACGTCGATCCGCGCGACCCGCGTGTGCCCGACACCAAGGCCCTGCTGCCGATAGTGTTCGACGGCGTCACCGTCAACAGCTACTCCACCGAAACAATCCATTACGAAAATATTAACTAAACAACAAATAATCAATCAATTAACCAATTAAAAACAAAAGGTATGAACAAATTAAATCTTTTGCTCTTAGCCGGCGCCGCAGCCCTCGCCAGCTGTGCCAGCGAAGATGTCATCAACAGCGGTGACATCCAAGCCCCCTCAGCCGAAGGCCAAGCCATGAGCTTCGGCATGCTCACCGGCAACCTCAGCCGCGCCGGCATGGAAGCCGACGGCCACACCGACTTCGGCGTCTTCGCCTACAAAGGCACCGACATGGCCACCGGCTTGGTGATGCAAAACTACCGAGTTGTGTACTCTGACACCGATCCCGGTGAAGGCAAAAACACCACCTGGGGCGATGGTAATAACACTGTCAATGGTAAATCTCGCTGGTACTACGAAGGTATCGGCTCTCAAGTGCTCAAATACTGGGACTACTCCTTCGACAACCACTACTTCGTGGCTTACACTCCGTATTCTGCATCCAATGCAAGCCTTACAGCTAACGATGCAGCTACCGTAAATCTGAAATCCGACCTCAAGATTTCCAACGCTGTTAGCTTCTGGACTATGGCTGAACGCGATGACAAAGAAGCCATGTGGGCTAAAGCTCCTGTAGCTAAAGCTGCATACGGCACCGACGTGGCCCTCAACTTCGACCACCTCAACGCTGTAGTTAAGCTCGCCTTCCGTAGCAACATCCCCGGCTACACTGTGAAGCTCATCAACCTTGTGCCCACCACATCCACTGTTGCCGGCATTTCTAACATCCAATATGGCGTGCAACTCACCCCGGCTACTGAAGCCCAAAAGAGCACCGCTATCGGTTGGACTTCTGGCCAAGGTGCTGCTCAGCCCACAATCGACCAAGAATATGCCACCCAAGCAGACTTCACTGTTGCAGATGTCTTTGCCGCAACCCCCAATATAACCACTGCTGTTAACACAAAATCTAAAGAAAACCTTGTGTTCAACCTTGGTGAAACTCAAGGCGCAGCTACTGAAGTGACTATCAACAACGGCGCATCTGCTGAATACACCAACCTTGGCAGCCAATTCTTCGCTCTGCCGCTGTCTGACTACAGCTCTTACACCACCGGTTACACCCTCCACGTATCCTACGTGCTGATTCCAAATGATGGAGCTGCCAACACCACCGTTTATGACGCTCGCGTGTTCATCCCCGCCGCTGCTTGCCAATGGGCTTACGGCAAATCATACCTCTACCGCTTCACCATCACCACTGCTTCTACCGGTGTTACTGACCCGAATCAACAAATCTATGATGGTGGTAGCACTACCTCCAACTACGTCGATCCCACCGACCCTCGCGTCCCCACCACCGACGCTCTGCTGCCCATCGTGTTTGACGGCGTAACCGTTGCCGACTACACCACCGCAACTGAATCGGACCACAACATCAACTAAGCAAAACGCGCGGAATTTCATACAGCGCGGGTCGGCTTCAGCCGGCCCGCGCTTTTTCCCGCCACCAGCCGGGCTGTGAAAGTGTGTCAAAAGTCCCGGTGTGGCCGAACGTGCGCGAAAAAAATTCACAGGAGAACAGGAGATTTAGCAGAAGGACAGGATGTAATGAATTGAGTATCAATAATATAATTCCTGTTCTCCTGCTAAATCTCCTGTCCTCCTGTGAGGCCCCTCCATCCGCTCCGGAAAATCTGCTAAATCTGCGTGAGATTGCGGGCGGCGGTGCGCAGAGGGCTTGCGCAGGTCGGAGATTTTTGCTATCTTTGCGAAAAATTCTGAAATTATGCCGGCTACTAAGAATGCTCTGATACGTTATAGGACGATTGATAAGTGCTTGTCGAACCAAGCACGGCGATGGACGTTGGACGATTTGATTGAGGCGTGCAGCGATGCGCTGTATGAGTCGGAGGGCGTGGCCAATGTGAGTCGGCGCACCATCCAAGGCGACATACAGATGATGCGCTCCGACCGCCTCGGCTACAATGCACCCATCGAGGTGTACGACAACAAGTACTACCGTTACGCCGACCCCGAGTACTCCATCACCAAGCGCCCGCTGACCGAAAGCGACCTCGGACTGATGCGCCAGGCGGTGGATATGTTGCGCCAGCTGCAACATTTCGACCAATTTGCCAAAATTTCCGATGTGGTGAACCGCATGGAGGACGAGTTGGCTATCACCGCGGAGTCGCGCAAGCCCATCATCCACTTCGACAGCGTGCCCGATTTGAAGGGCTTGCGGCTGTTGAATCCTCTGTATCAGGCCATTGAGCGGCGGAAGGTGCTAAGGGTGTCCTACCAGTCGTTCAAGGCACGCCAGCCGGTGGTTTGGGAGGTGTATCCCCACCTGCTGAAGGAGTACCGCAACCGCTGGTTCCTCTTCTGCACCAAATGCGAGGGCGGCCAACTGCACAACTTGGCGCTCGACCGCATCGTGGGCTTCGCCGAGGTGGACGGAGCCGAGTACCGCGACAATCCCGCCTTCGACAGCGAACATTTCTTCGACAACGTGATTGGCGTGACCAAGGACATCCACGCCAAGGCCATCACCGTCACCTTCCGCGCCTCGCGCCACCAGACCCAGTACATCATCACCAAGCCGGTGCACAGTTCGCAGAAGCTGATTGAACGCTGCGCCGACGGCTTCACCGTGTTCCAAATCGAGGTGGTGCACAACGTGGAATTAGAATCCACGCTGCTGAGCTACGGCGCCGGCATCACCGTGCTTTCGCCGCCCCAATTGGTGGAGAAGATGGTCAATAATCACCGCACCGCGCTCGATTTTTACGACCAAGCGGCCGCCCAACAAAATTTTTAACCATTTTTTTATAGGAAAATAGCCGTTGTTTGAGAAATTTTCGCTAAGTTTGCAGTGCAAAGCCCCAACCACTGAAATGAAACGAATTTTACTGCATATCCTCCTGATTTTAGCTGCGATTTCGGCCTCGGCGCAAATCAACACCGAGCAGGTGTTGCGCGTAGGGCAGAATGCGCTCTATTTCGAGGACTATATGCTTTCTATTCAATACTTTAACCGCGTGATACAGGCCAAGCCCTACTTGGCGCAGCCGTATTTCTACCGCGCCATCGCCAAGCTCAACTTGGAGGACTACGTGGGCGCGGAAGCCGATGCCACCGAGGCGTTGGAGCGCAATCCGTACCTCACCGACGCCTGGGAGGTGCGCGGCGTGGCCCGTCAGAACCTCGGCCGCAACCGCGAGGCCATCGCCGACTACGACCAAGCCCTCGAATTGCTGCCCAACAACCGCCACCTGCTCTACAACAAGGCCTTGGCGCAGATGGATATCGAGGACTATGCCGGCGCCGATTCCACCTACACCGACCTGCTGACGGCGTATCCCAACAACGACGGCGCTTACGTGGGTCGGGCGCAGTTGCGCTTGGCGCAAGGCGACACCACCGCCGCCGAGGCCGACATCGACCGCGCCTTGGAAATCAACCGCAACAATGCCAACGCCTACATCCTGCGTGCCGACATCAGCATCAACCGCGACGACAATTCCGAAGCGGCTTTAGCCGCCATCGACGAGGCCATCCGCCTGCGGCCTCGCATCCCGGGCCTGTACATCAACCGCGCTTACCTGCGCTATCAGCGCGACGACTTCTTCGGCGCCATGGCCGATTTCGACTACGCCATCCAGCTGGACCCATTGAACTACACCGCGCTGTTCAACCGGTCGCTGCTGCTGATGGAGAGCGGCTCGTTCGACCGCGCCTTGCTCGATTTGGACCGACTTATCGAGCTGAATCCCAACGATATGCGAGCGTACTATAACCGGTCGCTCGTCTGTGCGCAAAAGGGCCTGTACGACCGCGCAATCGCCGACATCAACCGCGTGATTGAGGCCTATCCCGGCCTGCCCGACAGCTACTACATCCGCGGTGACATCTACGCCCAGCAGAAGGACTACAACCGTGCCGAAGCCGACTACAACCACGCCCACCGCCTGGCGCGCGACCTCCAGCCGCTCGAGGAGCAGGAGCAAGCCGCCACGCCCGAGCGCTCCACCGAAGAGGCCGCCCGCCGATTTGCCACCATGGCCACCGTGGAGGATAACGCCCAAATCGAAGAAGAATACAACAACCAAGCCATCCGCGGCCACGTGCAGAACCGCTCGCACCAAATCCAGTCGTTAGGCTGGATGGAGCTCGCCTACCACTCCGTGGCCACCGAGTTGCGCCCCGACACATATTATATCAAGGAAGTCGATGACCTCAATTCCACCCGCATCTTGCGCTTCAGCATCTGCGTCACCCCGGAATTACCGCTCATCGACGACGCCACCGCCGCGCAACACTTCTCATCCATCGACTATTACAACTCATACCTATCGTCACACGCACCCCGCGCCATCGATTACCTCGGGCGCGCCCTCGATTTTATGACCTTGCGCGACTATGCCGCGGCCACCGCCGACATCAACCGCGCTCTCCAACTCACCCCCGACCAGCCCGTGGCGCTGTATCTGCGCGCGCAGGCCAATTTCCACGCCTGGCAGATTGCTCGCGACAACCCCGACGAGCAGCTGGACGGCGCCACGCGTGCGTCGTTGCAACGCAAGTTGCTCGACGATGTGGCCACCGACCTGCGGCGGCTCATCGAGCTGTCGCCGCGCATGGCGCAGGCGTGGTACAACCTCGCCGTGGTGCATATCGCCGCCGAAGACTACACCTCCGCCCTCGCCGCCCTCAATCAAGCTATCGAAATCGAGCCGAACTTGGGCGAAGCGTGGTACAACCGCGGATTCGTGTACCTCACCCTCGGCAACGAGCGCCTCGGCATCGACGACCTCAGTCAGGCCGGCCAGCTGGGCATCGTTCCGGCATACAACCTCATCAAACGTGTGACTAAATAAACCATGAAACAATAATCCTAAACGCTCAAACCAAAATGTTCACAGACAACGACTTACGCTTCTTGCAATCCCGCGGCATCGCCCCGGAGCAAGTTGAACAACAACTACACCGTTTTGCTACCGGTTTCCCGTTCCTTCGTTTGGCCGGCAGTGCCACCGTCGGCCGCGGCATCGAAGACCTTACCCCCGAACAAGAAGACGCAGCCATCGCCCGCTGGCAGAAGTACTTGGCCGACGGCGGCGAAGTGGAGAAATTCGTGCCCGCATCGGGCGCCGCTTCGCGCATGTTCAAGGCTCTGTTTGCCTTCGTCGACGGCCCCGACGCCGTAGCCGCCGAAGGTTCGCCCGTGGCCAAACTTCTCGCTAACCTCGAGCACCTGCCCTTCAAGGCCGAGCTCGACGC
>JBJEKG010000293.1:0-6938 GCA_051878535.1 Muribaculaceae bacterium | reverse complement strand
GCATCATCATCGCTGCTGCCGGTGTAGCTGTGGCCGGAGGCATCATCCTTATGACACCCGATACTTCGCCACTTATGTGTGTGTATGGACCTCCGGTTGACATTGAGGAGCAAGAAGACTCTACAGCCCTCCAACCACAACCCACCGACACAGTGCAAGAACCCGAAATTGCCCCCGAGCCGCAACCTTGTATGTACGGTGGCCCAATGTATTATGAAAATGATGACGACTCCTCCGGCCGATAATGTCCATCCAAACTCGATTATTCAGCTTAACCAATAATTATTCATTTCTAAAATAACTTGCTACAACTATGGCAACCGAAACACAAAACCCCGAAAACCAAACATCTCCAACTGCTAATGGCGATGCCAAAAAGAAATTCAAATTATCCGACGTTACCAAACTGATGGGCGCCACCGGCGTGGGCGTACTCGTTGGTGGTGCCGGCGTGATGCTTTCCAGTGCTCAACTGGCGGATGTCCCCGAAGAAGAAGCACCCACCAACGATAATGATATGTCGCATTTAGTCGACGACCAAGTGCCGATGGCATCCTCCATCGACGACAATATGTCTTTCGCCGAAGCATTCGCTGCCGCTCGCGAGGAAGTGGGCCCCGGCGGCGTATTCCAATGGCACGGCCAACTCTACGGCACATACACCCGCGCCGAATGGAACGCTATGTCGCAAGCCGAACGCGCTGAATTCGGCTCGCACTTCGCCTGGGACGGAATTGATGCCCAAGGCTCCGACGTAGCTATCGCCGGCACCAACCGCCAAGAAAGCCGCCGTCCCGACAGCAATACTCAGCAGGAACACACCGGCGAAGAAGGCGAAGAACACCAAGAGCACCCCGGTGAGCACCCCGGCGAACAGCCCGGTGAGCAACCCGGAGAGCAGCCCGGAGAGCAACACGGTGAACAACACGGTGAACAACACGGTGAGCAGCCCGGCGAACAGCCCGGTGAGCAACACGGTGAACAGCCTGAAATCGAACCCTATGTCGACCCCGAACCTTGTATGTATGGCCCGATGACTGAAATAGACGTAGACCCCGAAGACCCGGTATTCATCGACGATGACGAAGAAGTTCAAGTAATCGACAACAACGATGAACTCAACAACATCGCCTTGCTTCAAAACGGCGATGCTCCCGACGAGGTCCAAGTAATCGAAAACAACGACATCGCTCAGCTTCAAAACCCCGACGACCAAGCCGAAATCATCACCGACACACATCCCGTGCCCGGCCCCGAAGTTAACGTGGTCGATGATAATAATTCCGTAGAACTCGTCGACGTCAATCAAGAAAACGCTCCCACCGATTCTCCTTCCGACTTCCCCTCCGACGGCTATGCCGAGAATTACCCCGACACCATGAACCCCATCGACGACCCCCAAACTCCCGATGTCTTCCCCTACGATGACCCCTCCGGCAGCGATTTCGCCGGCAACGACGACTACGTAAATGATGCTAACGTGGATGGTTTCCTCTCATAATTTAATTTGATACAGAAATCCCCCCATTTTGTGTAAAGACAGTAAAAACCCTTGTTTTCTCTCCTCTTTATTACTAACTTTGCATCAGAAATCAAAATTATCAATAACAAATTAAATCAAACAATTATGAACTCGAATATCAATCGCGAAGCAACCGAATTACAGAACGAACAAACCCTGTACTCAACCGTTCCTCCCCAGTATCCCGCTCACCAAGCCGACGGCGATGCTCAATCCACAGTGGCTCCCGCCTTCCAATCCGCTGAACCTTCACAACCCACTGTTCAAAGCACAGCTCGCCAAGCCACCGCTTCCGCTGCCAAACCCCGCAAAGCTTCCTTGGCTAAACGCGTGGCCGTTGGTGCCGGTGCAGGCATTGTTATCGGCGGCGTCGCTGCAGCTGTGATGAGCATGCGCTCCGACGACCAACCCATCGCTGTCGACGAAGATGGTAACCCTATCGATGAACCCGCTTCCCCCGAAACTCTTCAACAAGCAGGCGTTTACGACGGCCAAGTCGCTATGGCTACAGGTGTCTCCGACGACATGTCCTTCGCCGAAGCTTTCAACGCTGCTCGTCAAGAAGTAGGCCCCGGCGGCGTATTCCAATGGCACGGCCAACTCTACGGCACATACACCCAAGACGAATGGAACAGCATGTCGCCCGAGCAACAACAAGAATACTCCGACCACTTCAACTGGGACAACATCGACCAACCCTCCGGCAACCAACCCCATGTGGACCAATCCGGCGATCACACCGGCGGACATCAACAACCTGTCGAAGAACAACCCGTTGAAGAACAGCCTGTTGAAGAACAGCCTGTTGAAGAACAGCCTGTCGAAGAGCAACCTGTTGAAGAACAGCCTGTCGAAGAGCAACCCACCGTCGATCAAGACATCCCCGTTCAAACCAACGATGACGAAACCCAACAACAAACCGGTGATGACGGCCCTCGCCCATTCACCATCACCGAAGACTCCGAAGTCGAAGTGATTGGCGTGGTGCACGATGCCGACAGCAACCAAAACGTCGCCTCTATCATGGTCGATGGCCAACAAGCTATCTTAATCGATGTCGATGGCGATATGGAATTCGACTACATCCAAGCAGACTTCGATGGCGACGGCCAAATCGCTTCCGATGAATTCGGCGAATACTACGACGGCCAAGGCCCCACTGTTAATGACATGGGCGGTTTCACCGACGGATACGACCCCTCGCAGGACACCGGCGATGACCACATCGACACCCCCATCGACGACGACATCCCCGTTGTAACCAACGACGATGATATTACCGACGACCCAATTGATAACTCCGACCAAATCTATGATGATATCTAATTCCTTCCACCGAATCCTGATATCAGTACTCCTTCTGTCGCTGAGTTGTGCGGGCTTTGCCCGCACCTACTTGGTGGCAGTAGGTGTTGCTGATTATCCCGGCACAAGCTCCGACCTCGCTCTGCCGGCTAACGATGCAAATGCCATCGTCGAAGTTTACAAATCAAATAGCGCCCCCAACGATCTCACCTACGTGGTGCTTACAAACCAACAAGCCACCAAGGACCGCATCACCCGCGCAATCTCCCAAGTCTTCGCCCAAGCCAAAAAAGACGACATCGTGGTATTCTTCTTCTCCGGCCACGGCTACAACGGCGGCTTCTGCGCCTACGACGGCAACATCCCCTACAAACAAGTGCGCAAAGCTATGGCCAAAAGCAAAAGCAACAACAAAATGATGTTCGTCGACGCTTGCCACGCCGGCGGCGTCCGCCAAGAAGCCTCCAACGCCGAGCACAACCCCGTCCCCGCCGATATGCGCAACGCCAACGTTATGCTCTTCTTAGCCTCCCGCACCGACGAATACTCCTTGGAAAGTCGCACTATGCAATGCGGATTCTTCACCACTTACCTCACTCGTGGCCTGCGCGGCTCCGCCGATACAAACTCCGACAACATTGTCACCGCCCGCGAACTGTTCCTATACGTAAACCAAGGCGTGGCCGACCTCTCAGGCAACCGTCAGCACCCCGTGATGTGGGGCCGTTTCTCCAACAATATGCCCGTGATTAAACTCCGTTAGCTATGAAACGTCTGCTCGCTTTGCTCTTCTTGACTGTTACGCTGGCTTGCACCAACTCGCTGGCCGCCCGCACCTATTTAGTGGCCGTGGGCGTCACCGAGTATGCCGACCCTGCTATCACCCGCCTTCCCACCAATGCAAACGATGCTCGCGCCATCGTAGAATTCTTTAATGGGAACGAGCCTCTCTCATACGTGCAGCTAATCAACGATGAGGCCACCGAGGACCGCATCCTCCGTGCTATGCGCAAAGTCTATGCCCAAGCCCAAACAGACGACAAAGTCATCTTCTTCTTCAGCGGTCACGGATATCCCGGCGGCGATAACTTCCCGGCGGTGTAGCTGTTTACGACGGTTTTATCTCCTACACCCAAATCCGCGAAGCTATGGCCATCAGCCCTTGCCTCAACAAAATGATCTTTGCCAACGCTTGCCACTCCGGCGGCGTTCGCCAAGAAGCCATCGCATCTCAGCAAGGCGATGACCGCGGAGCTACTCAGCATGCCAATGTCCTCACTTTCATGTCATCACGCTCCGAAGAAGTGTCATACGCGCCACTCATCTCCAACGGATATTCATTCTTTGTGAAAAACCTCTTAGCCGCAATGCGCGGCGCTGCCGATGCCGACAGCAACGGTATCGTCACCGCCAAAGAACTATTCACCTACGTTTATCAAGGCGTATTGCGCGATTCCGGAAATGTTCAACACCCCGTGATGTGGGGCCGCTTCCCCAACGATATGCCCATCATAACCCTTCGCAAATAATCAATTATGGATTACAATAATAAAGTACGTATAAAATGCCCCTGCGGCGCCAACTTGATATTGCCCAAAACTCCCGGCATGGAGGCCAAAACCTTCACCTGCCCGGTGTGTCACCAGCCACATCCATTTACCGAATACACCCTGCTCCCACCACGGCAGCCAAACCCCGCGCCCGTTCCTGCGCCCAAGCCCGCTCCCGCACAGCCCAAGACCATCGATGTGATTTGCCCCTGCGGTGCCAAATTGCGTGTTAAACAAACCACCGAAATACAGAGCAAATCAATCACCTGCCCAAAATGCGGCCAAAAACGCCCATTCTCCGAATATCAATTACCCGGCCAGGCGAAGAGCCCCATTGATATCGGCGATCCGCTTCCCGGCGGAACCGTAGTTACAAACTCCGGTGTAAATGCTCCCACACAACTGTTGGATATGACCACCGGAAAAGTCTACGGCTTGAAGGTCGGCGAAAACGTAGTCGGACGAATGGCCGACTCGTCCAAAGCTGAAATCCAAATCGAAACCGAGGATAAGAAACTCTCGCGCGAGCATTTCGTCATCACCGCCAAAATAGTTGGTAATGGCAAATACAAATACTTCCTCAAACTCTACAAGGCCGAAGTCAACACCACCAAAGTCAACGACCAAATCATGGAGTTCGGCGACGAAATTTTCCTCCAAAACGGCACTAAAATCTTGATTCACCACACAACCCTGATGTTCCAAGTTCAAGATATGGAGTCGACCATCTGCTAACCTCTTTAGCATCTCCCGATTATGAAATTCATCCTAAAAGCTTATTCCATCTGGGAATACGGCCAGCGCAAAGACTCCCACGGCAACCCCCATCAAGAGGACAGCCTCGCACCCGCTTTCGGTGAGCAAACCGACAGCGACCGGCTATTCGTGCTTTGCGATGGCATGGGCGGCCACGCCGCCGGCGAAGTTGCCAGTGCAGAGGTGTGCAAGGCCATGACTCGCTACATCAAAGCCAACTGCCCCGATCCCGAAGGCGACTGCCCAATGTTCGTAATCATCGACGCTGTTAATGCCGCTTTCGACGCTCTCGACGCCTGTAACTCCCTCGCCACTCGTAGCATGGGCACCACTATGACCTTGCTCAAACTCCATAGCCACGGCGCCACAATCGCCCACATCGGCGACAGCCGAGTTTACCACATCCGTCCCGGCAAAACCGCCGCCGACACCGTCATCCTTCACAAAACACAGGACCACTCCTTAGTCAACGATCTCCTCCGCAACGGCAAAATCACCCCCGAAGAAGCGCGTGCTTTCCCCCGTAAAAACATCATCACACGAGCAATGCAGCCAATGCTCAAAGAACGCCCCGAAGCCGAGTATTACCGTACCGCCGACATCCGACCCGGCGACTTCTTCTACCTCTGCTCCGATGGCATGCTCGAACAAGACGACATGAACTACGGACAAGGCATTCAGCAAGTATTCTCCGGCGAATTGGCCTCCGACCCCGAACGCGTCGCTTTTCTCCGCGGCATCACCGTTAATAACCGCGACAACCACACCGCCTTCATCATCCATATCCTCAAAGTAATCCCCGACGGCTCCGAACAAAAGCCCGAAGAACCGCAAGTAGAAGCGTCCTGCTACGAAGACGAACCCGTGGAAGTCACCCCCGACGACGACACACCCGCCGTCGCTCCAATCTCACAACCCGTGGCCCCCGCTGCCCCGGTTCCCCGCCCCGTGGCCCCCACCGCCCGACCGCAAGCCCCGGCCAACCGCGCCGACAACACCCCTGTCGCACAAGCCGTTATGCCTGCCTCGCAATCAAAACGCGTCGCTACTCCCACACCCATGACCAACGTCGTCACCTCCGCCCCGCGCCAAGCAATGCCAACCGCCGCACCACAAGCACCACGGCAGTATTCAGCATCCCCTCAAACGCAACACACCGTGGTCGACCCCGACGACCAATCATTCTTCGACAAATTCTCCGATTACTTAAACGACATCTTCAAAGCATTCGGTATCACCAACCATCGCGTAGGAGCGATTATCGTGGGCCTCGTCCTCGCACTGCTTATCCTAACCATATTAGTCATTTTATTCAAGAGCTTCTGAAAGTGATTCCCCAGCCACCAATCACCTAAACTAATTCTCCAAATAGAAAATGGCGACCCGCAGGTCGCCATTTTCCTTAGGAGGATTTGGAGAATGAGTTTTGATACAGCCATAATGACCATCACCTTCCTACAAATCTATCACCACACCGCAAAAAAAATATTTATTCTATAGACAATTGATAATCAGTGATTTAACAGCTTGGCTCAAATTTTTTTGAAAAAAAGTGGCAAAAAACGCTTGCCAATTCAAAAAAAATGCCTAACTTTGCATCGCAAACGACAAAACGTCCCTGCCCACTTGCGAAAATAGCTCAGTTGGTAGAGCACGACCTTGCCAAGGTCGGGGTCGCGGGTTCGAGTCCCGTTTTTCGCTCATCGTTCTTTAACTTCCTGCTCACACACCTTTGAAGCTCCTCACTAATCTGCGAAAATAGCTCAGTTGGTAGAGCACGACCTTGCCAAGGTCGGGGTCGCGGG
>JBJEKG010000292.1:0-6966 GCA_051878535.1 Muribaculaceae bacterium | reverse complement strand
AAGGTGCCCAACACCTCCTACGGCGAAGACTACGCTCTGGGCCTCGCCTTCTCGCGCCACAACCAAATCGGCCGCGTGTACGACGTGGTTTACCTCTGCCGCCGCTGGGAAGACAACTCCGACCACGCTCTGGACATCGTCAAGACCAACAACAACAACCTCTACAAAGACCGCATCCGCACTTGGGAACTCCAAGCTCGCATCGCGCTCAATAAATAATCATCGCGATGGCTGAAAAAGTGACATCCGCGCAAATTAACGATTTCATCAACGCTCAGATTGCCGAGTGGCCCATGGCCGCCGGCAATTTCGAGGCGTTGAAAGGCGTCAAGGTCAAAGAAGTGGCCCTGCCCGGCTGGACTGTCAAGGTGCAGTTCAATCCCGCTCGCATCGTGTCGTCTTCGGCCAAAGTCGACGCTAAATCGTTGAAGGAACGCAAGTGCTTCCTGTGCGCCCAAAACCGTCCCGATGTGCAACGCGGCATCTCCTGGGGTGATAAGTACACCATTCTCATCAACCCCTTCCCCATCTTCCCGCGTCACCTCACCATCCCCGACGACCGCCACGTGGATCAACTCATCGAAGGCCGCATCGCCGACATGATGAGCCTCGCGCAGCAACTCGATGAATACACCGTATTCTATAACGGCCCTCGTTGCGGTGCTTCCGCCCCCGACCACATGCACTTCCAAGCCGGCAACTCCGACTTCCTCACCCTCGGTGAGGCCCTCGAAGCTGCCGAACTGAAGACCGTGGCCACCGACGGCGAATCCGTGCTCGCCGTGGTCGACACCCTGCCCCTGAACGTGTTCGTAATCGACGCCGACACCCCAGAAGCCGGCCAGCGCCTCTTCTCGCGCCTGTATGCCGCCATCCCCGTGCCCGAAGGCGAACGCGAACCCATGATGAACCTGC
This sequence comes from Muribaculaceae bacterium, assembly GCA_051878535.1. Lineage (GTDB taxonomy): Bacteria > Bacteroidota > Bacteroidia > Bacteroidales > Muribaculaceae > CAG-873. Next base: position 6,051 of record JBJEKG010000292.1, on the reverse strand, counting down.
TGTGCTACGCCACCGCCGCCGGCATCCGTCTTGTGGTCATCCCCCGCAAGCGCCACCGCCCCTCGTTCTACGGCACCGAAGGCGAAGGCACCATGCTGCTGTCGCCCGCTTCCGTCGACATGGGCGGCGTGTTCATCACCCCTCTCGAAAAAGACTTCAACGCACTCGACGCTGACAAAATCTGTCAGGTGCTCGACGAATTGTGTCTCTCCAACGAAGAAATCAACCAAATCGCCCAAAACATCCAATAATGGCAAATCAACCCCATATCCGCGTAGGCATTCTGAGCGCTCCTCACATCGAAATCGAGCTCTTGGAAGCCTACACGATGGGCGCCACTGAAGTGCGCGGCCCGCAATCTTTCGACATCACTCCCACCGGCAAAATCGCTTGGAACGGCTCGGAATACGACACCATCGCTTTCGACCCGGTAGACCCCGCCACCGCCATCTTCGAGATTCGCGATGTGATTATCGGTGTGAACTTCCACTGGGAACGCCGTGAAAATCAACGCTTTTCGGGCGCATGCCGCCTGATTGTAGAAGGCGACAAACTCACAATTATCAACCAACTGCCTGTGGAGGACTACCTGCTGAGCGTTATCTCTTCGGAAATGAGCGCCCACGCTTCGTTGGAGTTGCTCAAAGCCCACGCCGTCATCTCCCGCTCGTGGCTGTTGGCTCAAATCGATAAAACAAAGAAAATACAATCGTCGGGCGAAGCCTACTCGGCCATGACCATCACCGACGACGAAATCATCCGCTGGTGGGACCGCGAAGACCACCTCAATTTCGACGTCTGCGCCGACGACCACTGCCAGCGTTACCAAGGTGTCACCCGCCAGTCCACTCCCAAGGTGGCCGAAGCCATCAAAGCCACATTCGGCCAAGTGCTCACCTCCGAAGGCGAACTCTGCGACGCTCGCTTCAGCAAGTGCTGCGGCGGCGTGTTCGAGGAATTCGACTACTGCTGGGAGCCCAAAAAGTTCAGCTATTTGGTGGCTCGTCGCGACAACGTCGACCCCAAAGACTTCCCCGACCTGCGCCTCGAAGCGGAAGCCGTGCGCTGGATTGAATCGCGTCCGGATGCGTTCTGCAACACCGCCGACGCCGAAATCCTGAGCCAAGTGCTCAACAATTATGACCAAGAAACCACCGACTTCTATCGCTGGAAAGTGACCTACACCCGCGAAGAGCTCGCCGCCTTGGTGAAGCAGCGTTCGGGCATCGACTACGGCGACATCATCGACCTGCAACCGCTCTCGCGCGGCACCTCCGGCCGCATCTGGCGCCTGCGCATCGTGGGCACCAAGCGCACCATGATTATCGGCAAGGAATTGGAAATCCGTCGCACCCTGTCGCCCTCGCACCTGTATAGCTCGGCATTCACCGTCGAACGCCACGACATCGACCCCGCCACCGGCATCCCCGCATCCATCACCCTCAACGGTGCAGGCTGGGGCCACGGCGTAGGCCTGTGCCAAATCGGCGCCGCCGTGATGGGTGCCCGCGGCTACAACTACCGCCAAATCCTCGAGCACTACTTCCCCGGTGCCGACCTCACCAAACTCTACGACTAATCCCTAAAACTCAATACACATGAACAACGTTAAAAAGCGTTCACCGTGGGCTTGGATTCCTTCGCTGTATTTTGCGCAGGGCCTGCCTTACGTGGCTGTGAACGTGATTACTGTAATTATGTACAAGCGATTGGGTATCTCCAATGCCGACATCGCCTTGTACACCGGTTGGCTTTATTTACCTTGGGTAATCAAGCCTTTCTGGAGCCCGTTTGTTGACATAATCAAGACCAAACGTTGGTGGACCATCCTGATGCAATGGTTTGTAGGTATCGGCTTGGCGGCCGTAGCCTTCTCCATACCAACACCATTCTTCTTCCAGCTAACGTTAGCGATATTCTGGTTCGTGGGATTCTCTTCCGCTACCCATGATATAGCCTCCGATGGCTATTATATGGTGGCATTGGAAGAGCACGAGCAGGCGGCTTACGTTGGCATCCGTTCCACATTCTACCGCGTGGCTACCATCGTGGGCCAAGGCCTGTTGGTAATCATCGCCGGTGTGATTGAGTCAAACACCGGCTTGGAACCGACACAACTCACCGTGAAAGTCGACCCGGCTATTGAATCCACTTATACCGCCACCAACGTCTTCCCGGAGGTGACCGAACTGACTGCCGAGCAAGCTGCCACCGAGCAGTTCGTGTTCACTTCGGCCACTACCACCGTGGGCGTAAGCACTCCCGAAACCATCACCCTCGAAGATGGTTCTACCGTGCCCTTTGCCGCCTTCTCCGCTTCGATTGTCGACAGCATCCGCACTCTCAATGAGGTCAACGGCTTTGTGGCTGCCGAAGAAGTGAAGAAACCGGAGGCCGCCGCTGCGCAGGCTCAACCTGACCGGGCCAAAGCTGAATCCGGCTTCTCCACTTGGATTAAGAACACTTTCGGCGAAGAACGCGAAGTGAAGGACGTGGCCAAGAACTTTGCTGTGGTTGGCGTGCGTCTCACACAAAAGCCCGCCCCCGGCGAAACTCGCGTGCTGGTGCTGGCTTATCAGAGCGGCGACCAAAGTGTGAAGCTGGAATCCGACAAGCTTTCCACTCGCTTTGAATTTAACGAGAACAACTGGGACAAAGTGGCTTACGCTTACTTTATCATTGACTCGAATATCTCCAAGCCCACCGATGCCACCTTCCAAGGCACCTCCGGCAATATTCCCATGGCTTGGATGCTGGTATTCTTGTTCCTGTCGGTATTGTTCTTGGGCGCAGCAATGTACCACAGCTGGGCACTGCCCAAACCCGCTGCCGATAAGAATGTGGGTAACTCCGAGAAATCGAGCGCTCGCGAAATCCTGCGCGGCTTCCTCGACACCTTCAAGACCTTCTTCCAAAAGAAGCAAGTGTGGATTGCTATGGCATTTATGTTGCTGTATCGCTTGCCCGAAGCTCAGTTGGTGAAGATTATCAACCCGTTCTTCCTCGATCCCGTGGATAAAGGCGGTTTGGGCCTCACCACCGGTCAGGTAGGTATCGTGTACGGTACTATCGGTATCATCGGCCTCACCTTGGGCGGTATCATCGGCGGTATCGTAGCTTCGCGCGGCGGCCTCAAGAAATGGCTGTGGCCGATGGCACTCAGCATCTCCCTAAACTCGGTAGTGTACATCTTCCTCAGCGCCGTGCAACCCGATCCCAACACCGTGGGCGGTATGACCACCATCTGCGGCGGTATGTTCCTCGACCAATTTGGCTACGGCTTCGGCTTCACCGCATTCATGCTCTATATGATGTACTTTGCCGACGGTCCCTACAAGACTTCGCACTATGCTATCTGCACCGCATTCATGGCCTTAGGCATGATGCTTCCCGGCATGTGGTCAGGCTGGTTGCAAGAGCTGGTGGGCTATAACCACTTCTTCATTTGGACTTTAGTCTGCTGCTTGGGCACTTGGGCTGTGACCGCTATGATCAAAGTCGATCCCGCTTACGGCAAGAAAAAGAAATAATGTCATGAAAAAGTTTCTCATCGCTATATTTGCCGGCCTGCTGGCCGTGGGCGCTGCCGCTCAAACCGTCAAACCCGGTATCGAGGTGTTGCGCGACCAAAACTTCGCACCGCTGCAAGGCAAGCGCGTGGGCTTAATCACCAACCCTACCGGCATTGACAACAACCTGCGCTCCACCATCGACATTCTGTACTCCGCTCCCGGCGTGCAGCTGGTGGGCCTCTACGCTCCCGAGCATGGTGTGCGCGGCGATGTGCATGCAGGCGACCACGTGGACAACTTCGTGGACCCGGCCACCGGTGTCACCGTCTATTCCTGCTACGGTGCCACCCGCAAGCCCACCGCGGAAATGCTTAAGGACGTGGATGTGCTCATCTACGACATCCAAGACATCGGCTGCCGCTCCTACACCTTCATCTCCACCATGGGCGTGGCCATGGAAGCTTGTGCCGAATTAGGCAAACAGTTCATGGTGCTCGACCGTCCCAACCCCGTGGGCGGCAACAAAATCGAAGGCTGCTTGGCCGAGGATTCCTGCATCTCGTTCGTGAGCCAGTTCCCCATTCCTTACCTCTACGGCCTCACTCCGGGCGAGTTGGCCATGTATCTCAATGAAGAAGGCCTGCTGGCCAACGGCGTTCACGTCGACCTCACCGTTATCCCCATGGAGGGCTGGACTCGCGACATGGACTTCCGCCAAACCGGTATGCCTTGGGTGCTGCCTTCGCCCCACATCCCCAACCCCGAAGCTGCCGTGCTCTATCCCGTCACCGGCATCTTGGGCGAGATTGAGTACATGAACATCGGCGTGGGCTACACCGAGCCCTTCAAACTCTTCTGCGCCGAGTGGTGCAATGCCGAAGAGCTGGCATCGGCCCTCAACGACCTCCACCTTCCCGGCATACTCTTCCGCCCCATCCACATCAAGCCGTTCTACTCCTTCGGCAAGGACGAAAACCTGCAAGGTGTGGAAGTGTACATCACCGACCGCCACGCTGCCAATCTCTCGCTCACCCAGTTCTACGTGATGCAAGAGATTGCGCGCCTCTACCCCGACCACAAGGCTATGGAAACTTGCAACCCCAAACGTTTCAGCATGTTCGACAAGGTCTGCGGCTCGTTTGAAATCCGCCGCCGATTCTCGGTGAACCACTCTGTGGCCGACATCATCGACTACTGGAACAAGGACGTGGAAGCTTTCCGCCAAGCATCGTCGAAATACTATCTCTATCAATAACCTTTCCCACCGACCCTTTCCGTTTTGACCATGAAACTCGATTCTTTGCAGCATCAAGCATTTTTGCGCGACATTCAGATGTTCGTGGATGCCGAACGCATCTACACCGATGAACTGCGCACCTTGGCTTGGGGTACTGATGCCGGCTTCTACCGCCTCATACCTAAAATTGTGGTACGCGCTTCCAACGAAGCCGAAGTAGCACATTTGCTGCGAGCGGCCTCGCGCCACGGCGTTGCCGTCACCTTCCGCGCTGCCGGCACCTCCCTCTCGGGTCAGGCCATCACCGATTCGGTGCTCATTGTCGCCGGAAAAGGGTGGGAAAACTACCAAATCTCACAGGATCTTTCTGCAATCACTCTCGAACCGGGCATTATCGGTTCGAGGGTGAATGAGATCCTCGCGCCTTACGGCCGCATGTTCGCCCCCGACCCCGCCTCGAAGAAGTCGGCTATGGTGGGCGGCATCATCATCAACAACGCTTCGGGCATGAATTGCGGCACCCACGCCAACAGCGACCGCGTGCTCCACAGTGTGCGCATCGTCTTGGCCGACGGCACCGTGCTCGACACCGCCGACCCCGTGTCGCGCGCATCCTTCACGGCCACGCACAAGCCCTTGCTCGACGAAATCATCGCCATCCGCGATGAAATCCGCTCCGACGAAGCGCTCGAAAAGCGTATCCGTCACAAATACTCCATCAAGAACGTCACCGGCCTCAATATCCTGCCGTTCGTGCTCTACGACGACCCGTTCGACATCATCGCGCACTGCATGGTGGGCTCCGAAGGCACTCTGGCGTTCCTCTCTCGCGCTACTATGGCCACTTCGCACCTCTATCCCTGCAAGGCGTCGGCGATGCTCTACTTCAGCACCGTCACCGAGGCCTGCCGGTGCATCGTGGCGCTCAAAAAGAACTCACCGGCGGATTCGTGCGAACTGCTCGACACCAAGTCGCTCGCGGCTGTGCACGATTCTACCGGCACTGACCTCACCGCCGTGCTGCTCGACACCAAGGCCGACACACCCGAGTTGCTGCAGCAAAACATCGACGCTATCAACGCTGTCATCAGCCAATTCGCCCTGTTCAAACCGGCTCACTTCTCCTCCGACCCGGCCGAAACCGACGGCTGGTGGGCGCTGCGTTCGGGCGTGTTCCCCACTGTGGGCGGCACCCGTCGCAACGGCACCACCGCTCTCATCGAAGACATCGCTTTCCACATCGACGAACTGCCGCAAGCCACGGAGGACCTGTTGCAACTGCTCCATGACAGCGGTTACGGC
>JBJEKG010000291.1:0-7074 GCA_051878535.1 Muribaculaceae bacterium | reverse complement strand
ATTAACACTCCCGGAAAAGTTTTAACATTTCAACTGGTTTTTTACATTGATCCAGAAAATCACAACAGGATGTCTTCATCGCGAGGACATCCTGTTGTGGTATTGTCATAAAAACAATCACATAACTAACATAAAACACTTTGATTGTTGTGGCAACCGGCGGAGTCCCGCTCTGAGTTGCTCGGATAAACAATCTTATACTAACCCTAAAACTGAAATTATTATTCAACTGTTACACTGCAAAGTTACGACATTTTTTGCACCCTCACATAGTGTATTGAAGTCAAATATAAATAAAAATCAGTTAGATATAATTATAAATAGTTGATTTATAGCTGATTAAAAAATTTGCTTTAATGGCGAAATATAAGGTTTTGTAAGGTTGAAAAAGGCTAAAATCCAAGTGGTGTAATCAGTATTCCGCTTGAATTTTCATCACATCGTCCTCGAAAGTGTCGCGATTTATGGCTCGAGCCTTGGTGCGATTGCGGTAGGCGTAGATGGTGTTGAGCGAGTAGTTGAGCACCTGAGCGATGCGCGAACTTTCTTCGATGCCCAAGCGCATGAAGGCCAAGATGCGCAGGTCGGTGTTGAGGCGTTCGCCGTCTTTGAGTTCGATTTGTTTGTCGGGCAGGAGCAGGGCGTTGACTTGGGCCACGAAGGTGGGATAGATGTGGAGGAAGGCGTTGTCGAACACTTCGTAGAAGTCGCGGCTCTGTTCTTCGACGAATTTGCCCGATTTGGTGAGGCGGTAGAGCTCGTCGACATTGCCCGCGGCGATTTTGCGGTTGGCTATTTTACAGAATTGGTTGAGCTTATCCATGTAGATGGAGCACAGAGAGAGGAACTGGCTGATATACACCTCTTTGGTGGAGTTGGCGCGGCGCAGATTGTCCTCCATAGTGCGCATATTTCGCATCTCGCGGCGGAGCATCACCATGGTGATGGCCAGCACCATCACCACTATGCCGAGAATCACCAACACGATAATCATGCTGCGCTGTGAGGCCTTGATTTGGTCGGTCTTGGCGTTTTCGATGATGGGTAAGGAGCGCGAGGACTCAATCATGCGGAGCGGGGCGCCGCATTCCACGGCAGAGGCGAGTGCTTCGGTGAGGTAGGTGTAGGCGCGGTCCACGTCGCCGCGTGTGTAGAGGTACGAGCCAAGTTCTTGGAGGGCGGCCATTTCGCGGGTGGCGGCGCTGAGGTCGGCGATGCAAGCGCGAGAAAGGTAGTAGACGTAGGCGATGGAATCGCCGTCGGCTCGGGCAATCGACGACAGGTGGTGGGCGGCGCGAGCCACCACGGCATTGTTGCCGTGAGCGTTCTCAATTACGTATTCCAGCAGGGCGCGAGCGCGACCTTTGGCGCCGGAGAAGAAGTAGTATTCGCCCAAATTGTATTTGTAGCTGAGCGATTCCTGCGGGAGTACTTCGAGCAATCGGCGCTGACATTCCATGGATTTGGCGGTAAATTGCTCGCGGTAATGGCGGTCGCCCGAGGAGAAGGCGGCCATGTAGCTATACATTTGTCGGCCGCAGTCGTAATAGAGCGGCAGGCGTTCCGTTGGCACGGAAGCGGAATCGATTGAAGTGTATATTTCGATGGCGGGGGTGACTAATCCGCTCAGCGGCAACAGTTGTGCGCGGCCGAGGGCAAACGGCAATTTGTCTGGGCAGGCATCCGACTGCAGACCCATGTCGAGGTAGTGCAGGGCGGAGTCGTTGTTGAAGCCGGTGTACTGTTCGGAAATGGCGAGCAGCACGGACTCCGACGGGCCTTTACGTTGCAGCAGGTCGATATAGTGGTTGATTTGTCGCTGGCGGCGGTTTACGAAGTCGATGCGGTGGGCAATCGAATCGTCCAAGGCCAATAGTGTGGCCTTGGCCTTCTCCGGGGTGATTTCCATGGCGGCGAAGGCTTGTGTGAGTGCTATTGCAAGAAAGATTGCCAGCAAAAGGAGTTTTTTCATGGTTACAGGTTACAGGTTAGGGTTATTTGAAGCGTTGCTCGATTTCGTCGTTGGTGATGATGGTGAAGGTGCGTAGGCCGTCGGGGGTGAAGGCGGCTTCGGTGCAACTGAGTAGGGCAGCCACCAAGGCGTCGACTTCGTCGGCGCTGAGTGTTTGCGCTGAGGAAATGGCCGATGCGCGCGCCAAGGTGAGTGCGGCGGGCTTTAGCACGGCTTCGGGCTTGATGTCGCCGGTGTCGGCCAAGTCGGCCACAATCTGCTGGAGGATTTCGCAAGGGTTGGCGGTGCCGGGTAGGGCGGGTGCGGCATGAATGGCCCATACGTTGTCGCCTAAGAAGGTGATTTCGAAGCCCAATTGGGCGAGGGATTCACTCACGGTGCTGAGGATGGCGCTCTGCGAGGGCGACAGTTGCAACTGCTCGGGGAAGAGCAACTGCTGGGCCGGCAGCGGGTGCTGCGAGAGCGTTTGCATATAGCGGTCGAAGAGCACGCGGATGTGGGCACGGCGGCGGTCGATGACCATCATGCCGTCGCGCGAGGATACTACGATGTAGCGGTTGTGGAGCGACAGGCTGCCGGCAGTGGCAGGCTCATCGGAGGTGATAAGTGGCTGAGGTTCAGCGGTGTTACCGATGGCAGAACGCACTTCCACCATTTGCTCGCCCGGACTGTCGGGTGTGGGCATCGGCTCGAGGCGGCGGCGTTCGAACGATTCGTAGAGCTTGTCCCAGTCGCGCGGGGCGGCGGAGGATGAGCGCGGACGGCTCATGGCCGAAGGTGTTTCGCCCATTCGTGATGCAGGCTTGGGCGCGGGCGCATCGGCCGGGTAGGTGGGCTCGTTGAAGGGGTTGTAACCTTCGTCGATGGCGATGTCGGGCATGGGCGCGTTCACATCGGGGTTGAACGCCGGCAGGTCGATGGGCGACACGTCGCCGTCGAAGTCGATGGCGCCGGCGGCATTCACTCGGCCGAGCGCTTGGCGCACGGCGGCGGTGAGAATCTGCCAAATCGGTTGCTCGTTTTCAAACTTGATTTCGTGCTTCTGCGGGTGGATGTTTACGTCGATGGTTTCGGGGTCGACTTCGAAGTTGATGAAGTAAACGGGTTGTGCATCGGCTGAAATCAGTTCGCTGTAACAGCTCACCACGGCCTTGTGGAAGTAGGGGTGGCGCATGTTGCGGCCGTTGACGAAGAAATACTGCGGGGCATTGCGCTTGCGAGCGTGCTCCGGCAGACCGATGAAGCCGCTGATTTTGACGATGGGCGTTTCGGTGCCCATTGGGATGATTTGGCCACCGATGGTTTTGCCGAAGAGCGAGGTGATGCGCTGCTTGAGTGTGCCCGGGAGGAGCTGGTGGAGCACTACGTCGTTATGGCTAATCGTAAATTCTACATTAGTGTTGACCAATGCTAAGCGCTCAAACTCGTGGAGAATGTGCGACAGTTCCACCGAATCCTTCTTGAGGAACTTGCGCCGCGCCGGCATGTGGAAGAATAAGTTCTTGACCATCAGGTTGGTACCCGGCACGGTGGAACATGGTTCCTGGCTTTCGAACTTCGATTCGCTGATACGCAGCAGCGTGCCGATGGTGTCGCCGCGGCGCATGGAGCGCAACTCAATCTGCGCCACGGCCGCAATCGAGGGCAGAGCCTCGCCACGGAAGCCCATGGTGTGGAGAGCGTAGAGGTCGGTGGCCGAGGTGATTTTGGAGGTGGCATGGCGCTCGAAGGCCATGCGCGCATCCGTGGGCGAGAGGCCGCAGCCGTTGTCCACCACTTGGATGAGCGTGCGCCCCGCATCTTTGATGATGATTTGCACCGAAGTGGCGCCGGCATCAATTGAGTTCTCCACTAATTCCTTGATTACGGAAGCGGGGCGTTGAATTACCTCACCGGCGGCGATTTGGTTGGCCACTGAATCGGGCAGAAGTTTAATCACATCGCAGTCCATAGCTGTTATTTTTGAAGTTCGTCAAGTTCCATTGAAGCAAGTTCCCACACGCTCATAGCGTTCTCGAGGTCCTTGTTGGCCTGAGCGTGACGGGAGTAAATATCGGGGTCGGCAGCGGCGGCCGGGTCGGCTAATTGAGCCTCGATTTCGTGTACGGCGGCTTCGAGGCGAGCCACTTCGGCTTCGGCCTCCTCCACCTTGCGACGGGCGCGGCGCACCATCTTGTCGCGTTCGCGCTGCTCGGCATAGTTCACGCGCGCCGCGGGTTTGGCCGGCTCTTCGGCCTTGATGGGCGCTTTAGGCGCTGCCTTTGGCGCGGCTTTGGCGGCTGCGGGGACAGGCTGCTGGGCGGCTTCAAGCTGGCGAAGCGTGTCCATCTTTTTGTAATCGAGAAACTCGTAAATGCCGCCGAGGAATTCGCGCACTTTGCCGACGCCAAATTCGTAGACCTTCTCCACGAGGCCGTCGAGAAACTCGCGGTCGTGGCTCACCACGATGACGGTGCCGTTGAAGTCGGCGATGGCCTGCTTGAGGATGTCCTTGGTGCGCATGTCGAGGTGGTTGGTGGGCTCGTCGAGGATGAGGAGGTTGACCGGTTCGAGCAGCAGTTTAATCATGGCCAAACGCGTGCGCTCGCCGCCGGAGAGCACCTTCACCTTCTTGTCGGAGGCCTCGCCGCCGAACATAAACGCGCCTAACAGGTCGCGGATTTTGGTGCGAATATCGCCTACGGCCACGCGGTCGATGGTGTCGAACACCGTGAGCGATTCGTCGAGCAGAGATGCTTGATTTTGAGCGAAGTAGCCGATTTTCACGTTGTGGCCGATTTTGAGTGAGCCGGTGAAGGGGATTTCGCCCATGATACATTTGACCAAGGTGGATTTACCTTCGCCGTTCTTGCCCACGAAGGCCACTTTCTCGCCGCGGCGGATGGTGAAAGTGGCGTGGTCGAACACTTGGTGGTCGCCGTAGGCCTTGCCCACGTTGTCGGCGATGATGGGGAAGTCGCCCGAACGCGGAGCGGGCGGGAAGCGCAGGTTGAGGTGCGAAGTGTCTACTTCGTCCACCTCAATGCGCTCAATCTTAGCGAGTTGCTTCATGCGGCTCTGCACTTGTACGGCCTTGGTGGCCTTGTAGCGGAAGCGTTCGATGAAGGCCTCGGTGTCGGCAATCTGCTTCTGCTGGTTGGCGTAAGCGCGCATCTGCTGCTCTATTCGCTCGGCATGCAGCTGCACGTATTTGGAGTAGTTGACGTTGTAGTCGTAAATTTTGCCCAAGGAGATTTCGATGGTGCGGTTGGTGACATTGTCGATGAACGCGCGGTCGTGGCTCACCAACACAACGGCGCGAGCTTTGGTGGTGAGGAACTGCTCGAGCCACTGGATGGATTCGATGTCGAGGTGGTTGGTCGGTTCGTCGAGCAGCAACACGTCGGGCCGCTGCAGCAGCAACTTGGCCAACTCGATGCGCATGCGCCATCCGCCGGAAAACTCCGAAGTAGGACGTGTGAAGTCCGAACGGACAAACCCCAAGCCAACCAAGGTTTTCTCCATTTCGGCTTCGCACCCTTCGGCCGATGCCATGTTGAGCATCTCGCTGAGGGTGGTCATCTTATCGATAAGTTGGTGATATTCAGCGGATTCGTAGTCGGTACGCTCGGCCAACTCCTGATTGAGGCGGTCGAGGCGCTGTTGCATCTTGTCGATATGGGCGAACGCTTTGCGCACTTCTTCGGCCACGGTGACGGTGTCGGTGGTGAGGATGTGCTGCGGCAGGTAGCCGATGGTGACGTCGGCCGGCACGGCCACCGACCCGGAGGTGGGTGCCTGCAATCCGGCTATGATTTTGAGCATAGTGGATTTGCCGGCACCGTTCTTGCCCACGAGGGCAATGCGGTCGCGGTCGTTGATTACGTAGTTGATGTTGTCGAAGAGCGAACGGGCGCTGAATTCTACCGATAGATTATTGATTGAAATCATTTGCGAGTGTTGGCTTGTTTTAACGTACCTATGCCCGCTACGGATAGCGGGCATAGGGATAAGAGTATGAGAATAAGGTAGTTAGCCTTATTTAATCATGTTGAGGATTACTTGCTTGATGCTGTTGGCGAGGGCTTCGGCCTTGTCGGCGGTGGCAGCTTCGGAGTATACGCGCACGATGGGTTCGGTGTTGGATTTACGCAGATGTACCCACGAATCGGCGAAGTCGATTTTCACGCCGTCGATGTCGGTGATTTGCTCATTGGCATACTTGGCTTTGACGTCGAGCAGCAGACGGTCCACATCCAAACCGGGCTGCAAAGCCACCTTGGTTTTGAACATAGCGTATTGGGGCAGAGCGGCGCGCACTTCGCTGGGCTTCTTGCCGCTCTTGGCCAACATGGTCAGGAACAGAGCGATGCCCACCAAAGCGTCGCGACCGTAGTGGATAGCGGGATAAATCACGCCGCCATTGCCTTCGCCGCCGATAACGGCGCCGGTGCGCTTCATTTCGGTGACCACGTTCACTTCGCCCACGGCAGCGGCGGAGTAAGTGCAACCGTGTGCACGGGTTACGTCGCGCAGAGCGCGGCTGGAGCTGAGGTTGCTGACGGTGCTGCCGGGCGTGTGAGCCAATACGTAGTCGGCGATTGCCACTAAGGTGTATTCTTCGCCAAACATTTGGCCGCCGTCTTGCACAATGGCCAAGCGGTCGACGTCGGGGTCAACCACAAAGCCCAAGTCGGCGCCGGATTCGGCCACCACGCGCGAAATGTCGGTGAGATTTTCGGGCAGAGGTTCGGGAGTGTGAGCAAAGCGGCCGGTGCAGTCGCAGTTGAGCTCAATCACTTCCTTCACGCCCAGAGCGCGGAGCAGTTGGGGAATAACCACGCCGCCCACGGAGTTGATGCAGTCCACAGCCACCTTGAAGTTGGCGGCGGCGATAGCGTCGCGGTCCACCAAGTCGAGGGCAAGCACTTGGTCGATGTGCTTGCGGTTGTAAGTGTTGTTGTGGTACACATGGCCGAGGTCATGCACTTGTGCGAACTCAAACGATTCAGCTGCGGCGATTGCCAAAACTTCTTTGCCCTGAGCATCGTTGAGGAACTCACCATTTTCGTTGAGCATGTTGAGCGCTTTCCATTGGATGTGGTTGTGCGAAGCGGTGATGA
>JBJEKG010000290.1:0-1502 GCA_051878535.1 Muribaculaceae bacterium | reverse complement strand
CTGTAGAGCGAGATGATTTTCAGCATGGAGTTCTGGCGCTTCTCCACGGTGACACCCACCTTGGTCACTTCGGCCGGCAGCTTGCCTTCGGCTTGCGACACGCGGTTCTTCACATTGATGGCAGCCATATCGGGGTCGGTGCCTTGTTCGAACGTGATGGTAATCTCCGCCGAGCCGGTGTTGGTGGCCATCGAAGTCATGTAGGCCATGTTTTCCACACCATTGATGGATTCTTCCAACGGCACCACCACGCTTTTCAAAACGGTTTCGGCATTCGCACCCGAATAAGTTGCTCTTACCGAGATGGTGGGCGGAGCGATGTCGGGGTACTGCTCCATGGGCAGGTTGACCAAACCGAGTACACCCACCAACACTATCAGTACCGAAATTACGCCCGACAATATCGGGCGATTTAAGAATACTTTCAGATTCATAATCAGCGAGTTATAAGGTTACTTCGATGCCGTCGCGCAGCAGTCCGGCACCTTCGGAAATGATTACATCGCCCACGGCCAAGCCGGAGGTGACGATGTAGTTGTGGCCGTCATCGTAGGTGCTGATGGTTATTTCGCGCGACTTGGTTTTGGAGTCGACAACTGTGTACACGAAGTATTTGTTTTGCAATTGATACGTAGCCTCCTGCGGGATTACGATGGCGTCAGAGAAAGAGTAGGGGAGAATGAGAGTGGCCGAGCCGCCGTCGCGCAGGACTCGGTCGGGATTGGCGAAGGTGGCGCGCAAGGTCACGGCGCCGGTTGCAGAGTCCACGTTGCCGCTGATTGCGTCAATCCGCCCGGTCTCGGCGTATTGCGAGCCGTCGGCCAACTTCAGCTGCGGGCGCGGCATGGCGCTGATGGCTCCGGTGAGCGAGCCGTAATCGGTGATGAGCTTCTGCATCTCCGCCTCGCTGATGGAGAAGTAAGCTTGGACGGATGAGTTGTCGGCCACGGTGGTGAGCGGTTGCGTTATCGTCTGGCTTACCAACGCTCCTACGCGATATGGTATCATGCCAATGTAGCCGTCGGCGGGTGAGGTTACGGTGGTGTACGACAGGTTGTTGCGAGCGGTGGTTTCGGCGGCTAAGGCTGTGTTCAACTCGGCTTGCAACTCGTTGACATTCAGTTGCGCTTGTTCCACTTCAAACTCGCTTACAATGCCTTGTTGATACAGTTGTTGCTTGCTGGTGAGGGTGAGTTGCGCATTGGCCAGGCGGGCACGAGCCGAACTTACCTGCGCCGTGGCGTTTTCTAACGCGGCGCGATACGGCACTTGGTCAATCACGAACATCACCTGGCCCTTGCTCACGTGTGCGCCTTCGTCCACGCAAATTTCGGTGATGGTGCCGGATACTTGCGGCCGCACTTCCACACTTTGCACGCCCTTGAGCGTGGCGCTATATTCACGATTCACGGTGCACGAGTCGGTCGCGATGGTCATCGTGGGATACAGAGCCGCCGACATAGTCGGCATCTCTTTCCGACACGAAGAGGCCATCGCGAGCC
>JBJEKG010000289.1:0-7168 GCA_051878535.1 Muribaculaceae bacterium | reverse complement strand
TACGCCGACGGCCTCACTCAAGAGCAAGTCGAAGCCTACTGGGCCGGCATCAAAGACCCCGCGGACTCTTCGCCGGTAATGTACGGCTACTACTCCCGTATGGCTCTCCAAGATGGCCAAGTGGTTGAACAACCTTACCGCCTCGGCGGCCTCTACTCCGACGCCATCGCCCACATCGTCGACAACCTCACTCTCGCCATGGCCTACGCCGAAAGCGATGCCCAACGCTTAGTAATCGCCCGATTAATCGACGTTTACACCACCGCCGACCTCCGTATCTCCGACGACTACTGGATTAAATGGACCGAGCAAACCGATTCGCGCGTGGACTTCATCAACTCCTTCATCGAAACCTACGGCGACCCCCTCGGCATGATTGGCAACTGGGAATCCATCGTCAACTACAAAGACATCGAAGCCAGCCACCGCACCGAAGTCCTCTCCGACAGCGCCCAATGGTTTGAAGACCACTCGCCCATCGACCCGCAGTTCCGCAAACCCCACGTGCGCGGTGTCAGCGCCAAGGTCATCAACGCCGCCATCCTCGCCGGCGACTCCTATCCCGCTTCGCCCATCGGCATCAACCTGCCCAACTCGCTGTGGATTCGCGCCGCTCACGGCTCCAAATCCGTCACCATCGCCAACCTCACCTTGGCCTACGCCGAAGCTGCCGTCGGCAACGGTTTCAATGAAGAATTCGTCATCGACCAAGCCACTTCCGACCTGATGGACAAGTACTTATACATCACCGACAACCTCCACACCGACCTCCACGAATGCCTCGGCCACGGCTCCGGCATCCTCCTGCCCGGTGTCGACGACAACGCCCTCAAAGCCCACGGCTCCACCATCGAAGAAGCCCGTGCCGACCTCTTCGCTCTCTACTACCTCGCCGACCCCATGATGCTCCAACTCGGCCTGCTCGACAACCCCGACGCTTACAAAGCCGAATACTACAAATACATCCTCAACGGCCTCATGACCCAACTCGTGCGCATCGAACCCGGCAAGAACATCGAAGAATCGCACATGCGCAACCGCCAACTCATCGCCGCTTGGTGCTACGAACACGGCAAGAAAGACAAAGTGATTGAACTGGTGCGCCGCGGTGGCAAAACCTACATCCGCATCAACGACTACGAAGCACTCCGCAACCTCTTCGGCCAACTCCTCGCCGAAATCCAACGCATCCGCTCCACCGGCGACTACCAAGCTGCAGCCAACTTAGTTGAAACCTACGCCGTGCGCGTTGACCAAAAGCTCCACAAAGAAGTTCTCCGCCGTTACGCCTCCCTCGACATCGCCCCCTACAAAGGCTTCGTCAACCCCGTCTACACTCCCATTTACGACGCCCAAGGCAACATCACCGACGTAACAATCTCCTTCACCGAAGGCTTCCTCGAACAACAACTCCGCTACAGCCGCAACTACTCCCCCCTCACCAAGTAACCGCTCCGTAGCCCCACCCACACAGCGGCTCACCCGGCACCCCACCGAGTGAGCCGCTTTTCCACAAAAAATGTACAAAACGACTACAAATATAAACATTTGTAGTCGTTTTGTACAGATTCCGTCGCGCGCAGCCTTTTTGCAAGCGCTTCGAGCTCTTGCTCGCCCACACCCCGCTCGTCACACTTTTCTTTCTGTTTTTTGGTGGTTTAGGGAAAATTTGCTAACTTTGTGGCAAAGTATTTGAAGATGAAAAGATTTACCGCAATTTGGCTCTTGTGCCTGACTATTTTTTGCTTGGCGAAGGCCGACCCAATCATCCGCGACCCGCAAACCGCCGAGCAGGAAATGGGCTTCTACAATGCCGTGCAGTCGTGGAGTGCCGACACGCTTATGGCGCGTGGCCACCGCTACCTGTGGGCGGCCGAGCCGGCCAAGGGGCTGATTTGCTTCACTACGCAAACCGTTCGTTATAATCCCTCGATGTCGCCTCAAGACAAGAAGCTCTGCGCCGACGCCTACGTGGGCAAATGGTTCGCTTACTTCTTCTGGTACTTCGACTTTGCCCGCGCTTTGGAAAATTTGCGCGAGGCTCAAACCATCATCGAAGAAATCAATGGCAATCCGGCTCGCATTTACCTCAACTATGGTTGCACCGAGCAGATGATTGGCGAAATCACTGCCGACACGGCCATGTTGCAAAAGGCCGTGGCGGATTATCGCCGCGCGTTCGACCTATCTACCGGCGACATTGACCACGTCACCACTCGCCAGATGGCCTTCTCCAACTTGGTCACCGTCACCCACGAATTAGGTCAACCGATCTCCACGCTCGACAGCATCGTGGCCGCCTTCGAATCCGACGAGTTGGTGAGCAAATCGCCCACATACCAAGTCGATGTGCTCTACCATCGCGGTTATCAGCTCATCGACCAAGGCAACTACGACGCTGCCATTGAGGCCTTTACGCAAATGCTCGAAACCGCGCGGCAGTCGTTTTCGCTGATGCGCTACGAACTGATTGCGCTCATCGGTCGCGCCGAGGCCCACGCTCACCAAGCCGACCACCCGTTGGGAGCCATCGCCGACCTCAACTTAGCCTTAGCGCTGTCCGACTCCCTCGGCATGCGCGACACCCGCCTCGAACTGCTGCGCAAATACGCCGAAGTATACGAATCCATCGGCGACCGCGACCACGCCATGCAGTATCACAACGACTACATCCTGCTCAAGGACTCCATCCTCAACTACCAGCAAGGTGTGCGCATCTCCGACATCAACTCACGCTCGACCATCCTCGATATGGAAAAGAATGCGCACGAACTGCAAACCGCCAACCGCATCCAGCGCACCATCACCATTGCTGCCGTGGCCGTGGTCGTCATCCTGTTGCTCTTCATCATCCTGCTTTGGCTCAAGCACCGCCGCTTGCAGCAAGCCAACCTTGCTCTATACGACAAGGTGGTGAAGGAAACCGCTCCCGCCGATTCTCCATCAGCCGAGGCAGACTCCGATGCCGTGGAGCTCTACCGCCAAATCCGCCAGGTGGTGGAGCAGGGTGAGGACGTTTACTCACCCGACTTCACCGTGGCTCGTTTGGCCGAGATTATGAAGATGCAACCCGCCCAAATTTCCAAAGCCATCAACTCCGTGTCGGGCGACAATTTCAGCGCCTTCATCAACGAGCTGCGTATCAAGCGCGCCTGCCGATTGGTCACCGCCAACGACACCACCGCCAACCTCACCCTCGAAGCCATCGCCGAAATGGTGGGTTTCAAATCACGCACTTCATTCATCCAAGCCTTCAAAAAATTCACCGGCCTCACGCCCTCCGAGTTCAAGCGCATCAACCGCGAGCAGAACGCCTGAACCGGGTCAACATACAGTCAATCGTGTTCGGATTTGCAAATCTGAACACAATTTCTATTTATGAACATTCCGATATAATTCATTGATAATCAACACTGAAGCTTTGTTTTTGTTCATATTCGGTGAATCTGCGCACATTCCGTCCTAAATTTGTTGGAGCGGATGGTGCATCGTGCTAACTTTGCGCCAAACATTCGTCAACGTCGGCGAATGAAAACGCTCGAACTACAATGAAAAAACGCTTACTTCTTTCTCTTAGCGCTACACTGTGCGCTGTGTTCGCTTTCGCTGCGGACGACCAAACTTTCACCATCGAAAGCTGGAAAACCAACTACACCTTAACTGCTGACTCTGAAGCCGGTACCAAGGTGGCCGTAATCACTCTTATCCCCGACGGCGATGAGTTCGGCAACACCGGCGAACTCACCATCACCTGCACATCCACCAACGGCCAAACCCTGTTTGGTGCCGACTACTTCCAAATCTACTACAACGACAACTGCGACCTCACCTTCTCCACTCACACCAACATCGTGCTCAAAAAGCTCGTGTTCAACTTCAAGAACACTAAAAGCTTCAACGCAACCGCTTCGTGTGGCACCTTTACCTCCACTAAGACCCAAGTTGCCTCCAAAACTTGGAACTTCTCATCCGGCACTAATGAGGTAACCTTCTCCGGCATCACCCGTGCCACCAACCTGTACTCCGGCAGCCCTCAAATCTCCTCCATCGTTGTCACCTACGAGAACACCGCCACCTCCGGCGTGGAAGACATCGCCGTTGAAACCGAAGGCGAGGCCGTGTACTACAGCCTCGACGGCCGCATCGTCACCGACTTCGAAAACGCTGCCAACGGATTCTACGTGCGCGTGGTCAACGGCCGTTCCTGCGTCATCCTCAAGAACTAACTCCTAACACATAACCTATTCTACCCATGCTGAAAAAACTACTTCTTGTGGGGATGGTAGTGTTTGTGGCCACCGACATGTGCCACGCCATCTCCGCACGCAATGCCGCTCCGGCCGCCGTGGCCTACGCCGAGGCATCCACCGGGGGTGAAGACCTCGTGGGCTTCCTCTCCGTCAGCGGTCAGTGGCCATCATCCAATCCCAAGCAAGGCTTCTACGCCTTCAACACCTCCGACGGCGTCGGCCAACTCTTGGGCGACATCACCCCCGGCAACGGCCTGTGGTCGTACATGTACGGCGACAAAATCTACACCCTGCTGTGGGATTATGTCAACAACACTTACTCCCTCGGCATCAACGACCGCGGCACCTACGAGCTGCTCGACACTCAAACAGCTTCGTCGTCGCTCAGCGCCAACGACATCGCCCAAGACCCCACGACAGGCCGCCTCTACGGCGTATTCTTCGGCAATCGCTCCGCCGGCCAAGCTGCTAAAATCTTCGGCTACATCGAACCCGGCACCACCAAAGTGGTGTACGTGGGCGATTACGACACCCCGTACTCCGACGAGCTCTACAACATCATGGCCATGGCCGCTTCGCCCGAAGGCGAAATCTACGGCATGGATATGATGAGCCACCTTATCAAATTCGACAAGGAAACCGGTGCCACCACCGACTTGGGCGAAATCCCCGAAATCCTCTGCAACTTCGTGGGCAGCGCCGTGTGGAACAACGACACCAACAAGATGCTCGTCCTTTCCACCGGCTTCCAAAAGCCCACCACATACCTCTACGAATTGGATGTCAAAACACTGGAATACAAGCTGTTGACATCTTTCCCCAACGCTGAAAACTACACTGCTCTCTACCGCCCGGCCAACTACATCACAACCGGTTGCCCCGAAGCCATCACCGACTTCGCTGCCGTGTTTGAGAACGGCAGCCGCACCGGCAAGCTCACCTTCACCTGCCCCAAATACAACATCGGCTCCGACATGGACGGCATGGGCGCATTGGAATACCGCGTAGTGCGTCGCGGTAGCGTAATCGCTTCCGGCACAGCACCTTACGGCCAAAAGGTAGAAGTACCCTTCACCGCTACCGAAAACGGCACCTACCAATTCAGCGTCTACACCGTCAACGGCCGCGGCGAGAGCGCTCGCACTCCGCTCAAAGTGTTCATCGGCAAAGATAACCCCGCCGCTCCGGTGGTTACCGCCGTGCTCACCGACCGTCAGCACGTGAGCGTGTCATGGGAGCCCGTCACCGTAGGCGGCGCCGGCGGCTTCATCGATGCCTCCAAAGTCACTTACACCTGCTATCGCAAGCCTGACAACAAGCTCATCTGCCAAGATTCCGAATCCACTTCCTTCATCGACGAAATCACCTGGCCCGAAGGCGAAAACGAGGTAGCTTCGTACACCTACGAAGTGTACGCTCGCGCCGAAAGCGTGTACACCTCGCCCAAATCCACCTCCAACAAGATTATGGTAGGCGGCTACGTGCCCACCTTCCGCGAAGACTTCTCCTCCGGTCGCGAATACGACCAAGACCTCAAAGTCTACACCTTCAGCTGGCAAAAGAACTGGACCATCATCGATGCCAACGAAGACGGCAAAACCTGGGAGCCGGTTAACCCCTCTTTAGGTAAAGCTGCAGGTTGCTACAACGACCGCACCAACGAAATGAACGACTGGCTGATTACCCCGCCGCTGTTCCTTGATGCCGGCAAAACCTACGTCTTCTCCTTCAAATGCGGCAACCGCTACGACACCGACCGCCTCGAAGTGCTCCTCGGCACCGACAACACCGTCGAAGGCTTCACTCAAACCCTCATCCCCGCCTTCAACGTCAAAGACACCAAGGACAGCACCTCCAAGAGCTGCAACATCACCGTCAACGAAAGCGGCATCTACTTCATCGGCTTCCACGGCATCTCCGTGGGCAACACCCTCTACCTCACCGTCACCGACGTGGAAGTATTGGCCGGTGCCGGCGATTCCGCTCCCGGTGCGCTCACCAACTACAGCGTCATCCCCGACAGCGACTACGCCAACTCTGCCGCCATCTCCTTCAATATGCCCAAGTATGACGCCGAAGGCAACGCCCTCGAAGGCAGCCTCACCGCCATCATCAAGCGCGACGGCACCACCGTGGCCACCTTCGACAACCTCTCCGCCGGCCAGTTAGTGGAATACACCGACCAAACGCCCCAACACGGCACCTACAACTACGATGCCGCCGCCTCCAACGAGAACGGCCTCGGCATGACCTCCACCGCCGAAGTATACGTGGGCGTGCGCCGTCCCAACCAGCCGCAATCCGTGTCGGCCGTTGAAGGCGACACCGACGGCGAAGTGGTACTCAACTGAACCGCTCCCGCCACCGACGTGGCCGACCGTCCCCTCAAAGCTCATCACCTCACCTACGACATCATCTACGCCGACCAATACGGCAACACCGGCACGCTGGTCGAGAACTACTCCGGCACATCCTACAGCCACGTGGCCTCCGACCCCAACACCAAGCAGAAGTTCATGTCATACGCCGTGTACGCTCGCACCGCTGCCGGCCGCTCCAACGTGCCCACCAACAGCAACGAAGTGCCCGTAGGCTTGGCCTACATGGCTCCCTACGCTGAATCCTTCGCCGGCTCTTCGTTGGTAGTGCCCATGGGCCGCAGCAAAGGCGGCGCCATGTGGGACGTATACTACGACACCGACATCGAAGACCTCACCTCGCAGGACAACGACGGCGCTTACTGCTCAATCTACGGCAACCAAGTCGGCCTCCAAGCCAACATCTACACCGCCAAAATCTCCCTGGCCAATCTCAACGAGCCCATCCTCTCGTTCTGGGTCAACTGTCTCGACCACCTCTCGCACAACATCCTCACCGTGGAAATCGGCGTGAAGGGCGATTTCGAAACCGTAGAAACC
>JBJEKG010000288.1:0-7230 GCA_051878535.1 Muribaculaceae bacterium | reverse complement strand
GCAAACTGCGGTAGCATCGTGGAGGCGCGTTCAATCGGACCGGCCACCAACTGCGGGAAGAAGGCGATGAACGTGGCGAAGTGGAGCGGATTGCGACAGGGGGCGATGGTGCGGCGGTAGACGTCGACCGAGTAGCTGATGGCTTGGAATGTGTAGAAAGAGATGCCCACTGGCAGGAGCGCGTCGAGTAGCGGCCAGTCGGTGTGGATGCCCATCAGACCGAGGGCATGGCTAAGGCTTTGGCTGAAGAAGTTGTAGTACTTGAATACGCCTAAGATGCTTATATTCAGTACGATATTTGCCGTAAGGCAGAGCTCTCGCCGGCGCTCGGGCAGGGCGAGGAGGAAGGAGGATGCGGTGGTGAGGAGGATTAGGGCGAGGAATCGCCAGTCCCACCAGCCGTAGAAGACGTAGCTGGCGGCCAAGAGCACCACGTTTTGGACACTGCTGCGACGCGCCCGCCAGTAGATTAGGAACACTATCGGCAGGAACAGGGCGAAAGCAAGTGAATTGAAAGCCATGGTGCTTTAATAAGCAAGAGCGGAGGGCCGCGGCGCGGCACTCCGCTCAGAATGAGTTAGCGGGGTCAGAGGTCAGCAATTATGCTTCGCCAACGGGCTTCACATTGATGAACTTGCGACCATTGCGACCTTCGGTGAAACAAACGATGCCGTCGATGAGGGCATAGATTGTGTGGTCTTTGCCCAAGCCCACGTTGAGGCCGGGGTGGTGAACAGTGCCGCGCTGACGTTTGATGATGTTGCCGGCTTTGGCGAATTGGCCACCGAAGATTTTCACGCCAAGTCGCTTGCTTTCTGATTCACGGCCGTTCTTAGAACTACCTACACCTTTTTTATGTGCCATTTCTGTGAGATTTTAAAGGGTTAAGCGACTATGTCTTTAATAACAACTTTGGTGAAGTATTGGCGATGGCCGTTTTTGCGGCGATAGCCTTTGCGACGTTTCTTCTTGAAGACGATTACTTTGTCGCCTTTCACCAGAGTGGTAGCGATTTCGCATACCACTTTGGCGCCTTCTACAGTGGGGGCACCCACGGTTACAGCGCCGTCATTGTCGACCAACAGAACGCGGTCGAATTCCACGGTGTCACCTTCCTTGTGGTCTTCACCGAGGAAGTGAACATACAGGAAGCGGTCCTTTTCAGCTTTGAACTGCTGACCCTGAATTTCTACGATAACGTACATTATAATAAATGATTATAAATGAACCCGTCGGGCGGCCGGAGGCGCTTATTCGAGCCCGATACGGAAAAAGCGATGCAAAGTTACGAAAAATTCTCGGAATGGCAAAAAAAATGGGCAAAATTTTTTTGGGAAAATAATGACTTCGCTAAAGCTCAGAGCCGAGACAAAAAGGTGTCGAGGTTTCTCGGCTTCGCCGAGATGGCTGCTAAAGCAGCCTGGCCTGAGACGAAAAGAGGGGGCAGCTCGGCTTCCGCCTTGCCACAGGACCCAAGGTGGACGGCGGCGCGTGGTGGGGATGAAAAAAGGCAGCGCGGGGCGCTGCCTTTGGTATGGGTGGGCGGGGTTATTCTTTGGCTTTTTTGGCGCGGGGGGCGTGTTTTTTGGGAGCGGGCGCGGGTTCGGCGGGGGGTACGGCGGGGCCGGCTTTGGGCTTGTGCTCGATGTTGTATTGCTCGAGGTTTTGGCGGTAGGTGTCGCGCTCGCGAGTGAGGGTTTCGATTTCGCGTGCTTGGTTGCGGATGGTTTTGAGCAGGGCGTTAAGTTCCTCGTTGTCAACGGATTCGGGGAATTGTTCGTCGACGCGCACTAAGAAGTCGGCCAAGACGTTCATGTAGTTTGTGAAGGCTTGGAACGGGGTTTCGTAGGGTGAGAAGTGAGAGTGAACTTCGCCGTCGGCAAAGTGCTTGGTGCTCATGTAGTAGAAGTGGTCGGAAGCCTGGAGGTAGAGCCAATCTTGCTTGAGGGAGCGGTCTTGGGATAGGCGGACGCGTTCGCCCACGGAGTATAGTTTGTTGATGGCTTCGTTTTGGAGGTCGTTGCCGAGCCAAGCGGAGGTGTCGCGTGCTTCGTCGGCGTCGGAGATGGTGTGAACGACGTTGAGGGTGTCGACGGGTTTGAGCTTGGTGATGGCTTCGGAGGGGGTCCAGAAGTCGATGCCTCGTTCGGCGGCGAAGCGTGGGAGTGCTTCGAGGAATTGGAGGATGCCGGATGAAGCGGGATGGAGGCCGCCGAAGGCTTCGAGGTTGATGCTGAGGTTGATGATTTGTTCTTCAACGGGTGTGGAAGCGATCCAGTCGATGTATTTGTCGGCGGTGAGGGGGTATTCGTTCCAAGATGTGTCGGAGAAGCGGAAAGCGATGTCGTCGCTGAGTTTGGAGTTTTTCAGCAGGAGTTTGAGCTTGGGGGCTGAGATTGCGTTGTAGAGGTAGTTGGGCGACTTCCAGCCGAGGATGTGCTTGGCGCCTTCGGTGATGCAGCCTTTGAATCCGAGCGCTTGGATTTGGGGAGCGATGTCGTCGGAGTAGATGAGCTGGGTGTTGCGGAAGGTGGTGGGAGTGAGGCCGAAGAGGTCGTGGATTTTCTGTGAGTGTTCTTTGACTTGGGCTCGGAATTCTTCGGGGTCGGTCAAAGATGCGAGGGAGTGGGCGTATGTGGTGGCGAGGAATTCCACCTTGCCGGTGTCGGCGAGCTTACGGAGCACGTCGATGAATTCGGGCACGTATTGTTCGAATTGTTCGAGGGCGACGCCGGTGACGGCGATGGCGCAGCGGAATTTGCCTTTGGTTTCTTCGATCATTCGCAGCAGGGTTTGAGCTGCGGGGATGTAGCTTTGGTGGGCGATGCGGCTAACGATGTCTTCGTTGAGGAAGAGGTCGTAGTAGTAGTGGTCGTTGCCGATGTCGAAGAAGCGGTAGCGTTTGAGGCGGAACGGTTGGTGGATTTCGAATATGAAGTTAATTGCTTTCATAGCAGATGAGGATTAGCGGTTTAGAACTTTGTGGTAGATGTCGATAACTTTTTGGCCGGCTTTGTCCCAGGTGATTTGGGCCACTTCGTCGAGGCCGTCTTGACGGAGCTGGTTGTAGAGGGCGGGGTATGAGATGATGGCGTTGATAGCGTCGGCCATGGCGTCGATGTCCCAGTAGTCGGTTTTGATGACGTTGTTGAGGATTTCGGCGCAGCCGGATTGCTTGGAGATGATTGAAGGGACGCCCATCTGCATGGCTTCGAGGGGTGAGATGCCGAAGGGTTCGGACACGGAGGGCATGATGTACACGTCGGATGCTTTGAGCATTTCGTACACTTGCTTGCCTTTTTGGAAGCCGGGGAAGTGGAAACGGTCGGCGATGTCGCGCTGTGCGGCAAGGCGAATCATTTTGTCCATCATGTCGCCGCTGCCGGCCATAACGAAGCGCACGTTGCGGTTGTTTTTGAGCACCTTAGCGGCAGCTTCCACGAAGTATTCGGGGCCTTTTTGCATGGTGATGCGGCCAAGGAATGTCACCACTTTTTCTTTGGGCTTTTCGACTTGGACGTCGAGGAGCTCTTGCGACAGGGGTATAACGGCGTTGTGGACGGTGGTCACCTTGTTGGGGTCGATGCCGTAGCGTTCGATAACGGTGCGGCGGGTGAGGTTCGACACGGTGATGATGTGGTCGGCTTGGAGCATACCGTCGCGTTCGATTGAGAAGACGGTTGGGTTGACGTTGCCGCGGGAGCGGTCGTAGTCGGTGGCATGGACGTGGATGACTAAGGGTTTGCCGGTGACTTGTTTGGCGTGGATGCCGGCGGGGTATGTGAGCCAGTCGTGCGAGTGGATTATGTCGCAGTCGATGGTGCGGGCGATAACGCCGGCGGTGATGGAGTAGTTGTTGATTTCCTCTAAGAGGTTATCGGGGTATCGGCCGGAGAACTCGATGCAACCAAGGTCGTTGGTGCGCATGTAGTTGAAGTCGGCGTAGATATTGTTGCGGAGGCGGAAGTAGAGTTCGGGGTCGATGAGGCGGCCGATTCGTTGCTCTACGTAGTCGCGTGAAACGTCGCGCCAAGCGATTGGCACTTGGGATGTGCCGATGATGTTGGCGAAGGATTTATCCTCGTCGCCGTGAGGGCGCGGGATGACGAAGGTGATGTCCATGTTGCCGCACTGGTGCATGCCCTGGGTGAGGCCGTAGGAAGCTGTGCCAAGTCCTCCGAGGATGTGGGGTGGAAATTCCCACCCAAACATAAGAGCTTTCATAATATAATATGGTGGTTAACGGGGTGGGGTTATTGGTTATATCGTTTCATGAGGCGGACGGTGCGGAGCACTTCGGCCACGTTGGTGGCGTGCGACACGGCGCCGCGGCCTTGGAATGGCGGGTTGCCGTCGTAGAGTTGCGACAGGGAGCCGATGCAGCGTTGCGACATGTCGTCTTCGAAGCCGATGAGCATGCGGTCGATGTAGCTTAAACCGCTGAGGCCGAACACTTTAAAGTAAGCTTCGGCGTAGAAGCCCATGAGCCAGGGGCGAGCGGGACCCATGTGGAGGGTTTCTTCGCGCTGGTAGAGGTCGCCTTCGTAGAACGGGCGGTAGGCGTAGCTTTTTGGCGAGAGGGTGCGGAGGCCTTTGGGGGTGAGGAGCTCGCGGGTGACCACGTCGAGCACGGATTTGCGCTGGCGACGGTCGAGGGGCGAGTAGTCCAAACCGATTGCCACGGCCATGTTGGGACGCACTTCGGGCGAAGCGTAGCGGTTGTCGACGTAGTCGTAGAGGTATCCGCCGTCGTTGAGGAATGTGTCGATGAATGGTTGACGCATGGTTTCGGCCACGGCGGCGAAGTCATCGCGGTCGAGGGTGTCGGCGGCGAAGCGCAAGAGGTTGTACCACAGAGCGTTGAACTCAACTAACAGGCCGGAGCGGGGGATGACGGGCACACCGTTGTGGTTGGCGTTCATCCAGGATATGGGCGACTTGGTGCCGTCGGCCGAGAGCATTGCGGTTACGTCGTCGAAGTGGAGGTTGGGATGGCGGTTGGCCATGATGTATTCGACGGCGCGGGCGAGGAAGTCGCCGTAGAGCTGGCGAGTGGTGTCTTTGCCGAATGCTTTGGCGTATTGTTGTACGGCCCAACCGGCCCAGAGGAGGATGTCGGGGAGGTCGATGCCGTTGATGCGGTGGTCGAGTGTGCCGTCGTCCATGAAGTTATTGAGGGCGCGGATGCCGGTGGCCATAATGGCTTCGAAGTCGGCGCGGTGGTCGATGGCGAGTGTGAGACCGGGCAGCGACATGAAAGTGTTGCGGGCCAGGATGGTGCCCCAGGGGAAGCCGGAGATGATGTACATGTCGTCGCCTTGCTTGATGTAGAATTGCTTGGCGGCGTTTTTGAGGCAGTTGAAGAAGGAAGTGCGCGGGGTGCGGGATTCGATTTCGGCGGTGTACATCTTCTTGAGGTTGCGCGGGTTCACAGGTTCGGTGCCGGCGGAGAAGATGATTGATTCGCCTTTGCGGATGGGGAGCTCGAAGTAGCCGGGCACCCAGAGGTCTTCGCAATAGGGTACGCCCATTTCGAGGTCGCGGAGGTATTCCACGTCGCGATACCATGCGGGTTCGTCGACCCAAGTGGGTCGGTGGTTAAACTGCATGTAGAGGGTGGGGTAGCCGGGGTAGAGGCAGGTGGCGGCACCGTTTTCCACTTGTTGCATCGAGCCGTTGATGGCGCTATTGGCGATGCACAGGGAGTTTACTTCGCGGAAAGCGAGGAAGGGCCGGAAGCGGAGCGTTGTGGGCGAGTGGGCTTCGACCAGAGTGTAGCGAATGAGGATGCGATTTTCGTGGGAGATGAAAATTTTTTCCTTGGTGAGGATAACGCCGCCGACGCGGTAGGTGGTGCGGGGCACTTCTTCACAATCGAATTCGCGCACGTATTTGTGGCCGTTAGGGCTGTAAACGTCGCCTTTATATCTGTGAATGCCGAGGTTGAAGGGGGCGCCGTGCTGGATGACGGTTTCATCGAGGGTGGAGAGCAACACGTGGGGCTTGTTGTCCAGTTCGGGGATGGGAATCACCAAGAGGCCGTGCTGCTTGCGGGTGTTGCACCCCACCAAAGTAGTACAGTGATAAGCGCCTGCCCGGTTAGTTCGCAGCATTTCCTTGCTGAGAGATTGCTCGAGGTTGATGAGCAGGTTCTTGTCGAATTTCAGATAACTCATGGGTTAAGTATGTGGTTATTATTCAGTTACGCAATTTTGGCGGCCTAAAAGGCTCCGAGGGAGAGCCTCCGTTGGAGCGTGAGGCCGAGGTTGATAGGGTTATATAGATGAATTGCAGCTGTCAGACACAGCGAAGTTACGGCTTATTTTTGGAATATGCAAAAAAAATTGTAATGTTTTTCAGCATATTTTGCAAAAAAAGTGGAAAAACCGAAAACTGTGTCAAAAGTCTTCCTGTGAAACACAGCGTGCAAGGGGCTCACAGGAGAACAGGAGATTTAACAGGAGGACAGGATTTATATTATTGAATTTCAATTAATTACCTCCTGTTCTCCTGTTGAGTCTCCTGTCCTCCTGTGGATTTTTTCGCACACATTCGACAGCGCCGGACTTTTGATACACTTTCCGGGAGAGCGGAGTGGACATCCGGGCTCGTCGCAGCAAGCCGCGGTGCTACCGCGCATTTTTTTGATTAACAGCTAAGCATTGGCTGTGGCGATGGTCGGGATGAATTGAAGGCCAAGCACAGCCGCTATTCGCAGGTAATTCGACAACTGAACATCAGCTTTGCCACGCTCGACGCGTGCAATATACGTTTGTTCACGCCCCACCTTCTCGGCGACTTGGCGTTGAGTGAGTTTGAGTTCGCGGCGACGTTCGCGCAGGATGGAACCATAGTACCATGCAATAGCCTTCGCATCAAATTCAGCGCGCTGCGGTGAACCGCTCACTCCATATTTGTCATCGAGCATTTGATTGGTAGTATGCAGCTGTTCTAATTTACTTTGGTTAAAATGTATCATCTGAGTATTGTTTTAAAATGGTTAATGCTTTGTCAACTTGTTTCTTATAATCTTTCGAAGATTTCTTTAGGAATCCGTTTAATAGGAAAATCCGCTTTGCTTCAATTACGTTTCTATGGTCAATTGCAAAAAGAATTGTCCTATACTCGTTGGTAGCGACTGATACTCGCATTTCATATAGGTCGCAAGTTTCAAGGTGCTTAACAAACTTTGTAGGCAAATTATATACACTTTGCACAATCATAAAAACA
>JBJEKG010000287.1:0-7240 GCA_051878535.1 Muribaculaceae bacterium | reverse complement strand
ACCGAGGGAGAGCTGATAAAAAACTTGGCAGAGGTGATTTCCATATCGCTTCCGTGAAATTTTGCCCAAAGTTAGCAAAAATTTCGCGAACACACAAGCATTTCAGCCGTGAAAAGCCCATCATCGCGGATTTTTCGTCCAGTATCGGTTGTAGAATCTCAAACGTATGTAGATTCGTTAATGCAACCGTGGTTGAATTAACCATGGTTGCAATCCACGCCCGAAACGTGTGGGCGTGGTTGGCGGTTGGGTCGGTGAAAGGCGCCGAGGTGGGTGAGGGCGCGGGCGTGTAAATATGTTGTTGGGCATAATTTAACATTCTTGTACGTATTTTTAGATTATTTACACATTTCGATTTGTGAATTTATATTTAAAACACTTAAATTTGCAGCAACGTAAACAACTATTCCTTGAATACTTTAACCTTAATCAACCATTTATGAAAAAGTTCATTACAGCAGCCTTGGCTGTAGTCGTGGCTTTTGCGGCAAATGCCCAGCTGGTTGAACCGCTGTCGACGCAGCGGGTCAATCTTGCCGAGGGCACTGCCTGCGAGCAAGCCACGCTGAGCCCCGACGGCTCATTTGCAGTGGTTGGTGCGATGGGCAGTTCAACTCTTTGGCGAGTTGACATTGCCTCCGGCACCACCAAAGTGCTCACCAACAGCGGATTGACTTCCTCAGTGATGATTTCACCCGACGGCGGGCACGTTGTGTTCAACTCCGTGACGTACAGCGACCGTCGCTTGCGTATGACCTCCTTGCGCTCACTCGATTTGACTTCGGGTAGTGAAATCGAGTTGGTGAAACCTTCGCGTCACCTCAATGCAGGCTTCGCTCTTTCGAACGTGGGCGTCACCGCTGTTGAAAACGGCAAGGCACGTGTGCGCGCTTTCGGTTCGGCCAAAGCGCAATCCATGCCCGTAGCATCCATCAACTATGGTCACCTCGACATCACTGTCAACGGCAAGACCACTACGCTCGACCCGCAAGGGCGCGGCTCGTACTTGTGGCCTTCGGTTAGCCCCGACGGCACCAAGGTGGTGTACTGCCTCAGCGGTGCAGGCACCTTTGTGTGCAACATCGACGGCACCAACGTGCGTTCCCTCGGCTACCTCCACGCTGCCCGCTGGATGGGCAACGACATGGTGGTAGGCATGGCCGACTACGATAACGGCGAACAGATTTTGAGTTCCACCGTAATCTTATCCGACCTCAACGGCACACGCCAGGCTCTCACCAACGATAGCCAAATCGCTATCTTCCCCACCGCATCGGCCGACGGCAAGCATATTGCCTACACCACCTTGGCCGGTGAACTCTTCATTATTAACCTTAAATAATTCGAGCCATGAAAAAGATATTTTTAGCCTTGATGGCTCTTGCTGCTTGCACCGTCGGCTACGCTAAGACCGCCGACGAGCTGCGCATCTATATCAACCCCGGTCACGGCTCGTGGACCGGCAACGACCGCCCCATGCCGCTTGTGAACCACGGCGAATGGGACCGCTACAACACCGACACCTGCGGCTTCTTCGAATCCAACACCAACCTGCGTAAGGGCTTCGGCGTGTTGGAAATGCTCCGCGAATACGGCCTCAAATACGACCCCACGCTCAATCAGGAAGGTGAGCGCTGGCAAATCGGCGCTGCTCGCGATTTGAGCAACAATATCGTGATGAGTCACGTGAAATGCGGTCCGTTCCACGAGGACAACGCTTCGGCAGGCGTGTTGGGCGATGACGCTCCCGAGGACATCGCTTACTACAACCGCTCGCTGCTGGAAGTGGCTACCGAAGTTGAATCGAACAACTTCGATATGTTCATCTCCATCCACTCCAACGCGGCTGTGGAAGGCACCAACACCAACTACTGCGTGTTTATGCGCCGCGGCCACGACGACCAACGCGTGGTCGACGGTATCACCGCCGAATACCAAACCACCTCGATAGCGATGGCCACCGCTTGCTGGCCTTACGCAGTGGCCAACGAGCACATGATGTGGACCTCCAACAAGGACCCGAAATCGCCCCATATCCGCGGCGATATCGAATTTATGGGCGGCACCGGCTCAAAGAACGACCTTGGCTACTACGGCTACCTGAGCGTGCTCAAGCACAGTGTGCCCGGCTTCTTGGTTGAAGGATACTTCCACACCTATCAACCCGACCGCCATCGCGCCATGAACTTCGACGCTTGCTACCTCGAAGGCGTGGCTTACGCCCACGGCATCGCTGACTACTGGGGACTCACCAAGGAATCCACCGGCGACATCCTCGGCGTGGTGCGCGACCTCCACGAGAAATTCACCGACACATATTATAAACCCAACGTCACCACTCTCGACCGCTTCAAACCCCTCAACGGCGTCACCGCTATTTTGTGGAGCGGCGACACCGAAGTGGCTCGCTACACCACCGACGAGAACTACAACGGCGAGTTCATCTTCCGTCACCTCGAACCGGGCGACTACACCATCACCTTCGAGGCTGAAGGCTACAAACCCATCGCAGAACCGGTGGCCGTCACCGTGAAAGCGGCCACCATCTGCTACCCCACCGCCCAGCTCGAAAGCGAGAGCTACATTCCGCCCAAGGACGTGTACTACGACTATCCCGACGCGCTCCAACTCGGTTCGGTGCTGCCGTCGGACGACTACGTCTTTGCTGAAGCGCTCGCTCCCACCGCTGTCGACGCTCTCGCCGGCAAGACCATCCGCCGCACCATCGTGCGCAACGACCGCGCTTACATCCTTGCCCTCGATGCCGACAACGCTCCCACCATCGTGGTGGTGAACGTGGCCGACGGCTCCGTGCTCACCGAGGTATCCACCTCCGGCATGAAAGGCACCACTTATAACAACGACTACGCCGCCAAGCTGCTCGACTGCTCCGACATCGCCCTCACTGCCGACGGCGTGCTCATTGCCACGCCTCTGTCGGCTGTCGACTTCCAACAAACTCACCCGCTGACCATCTACAAATGGGCCAACGACGCCGAAGGCCTGCCCACCGGCGACCCCGAACTGTGGTTCACCTGCGCTTGCTCGGGCAACTACAACAACTCCTACTCCGGTGAAACCATCTGCTACACCGGCACTGTGGAAGAAGGTACGCTCTACTATTCGAGCTACACCACCGCTGCAACCACCAATTTCCGTGTGTCGATTGCACCCGTAATCGAAGGCACTTGCAACACCTTCGCTTACTACAAATTCAAGCTCGCTCCGGGCGTCACCGCCACTGCCAACGACCTCGGCGCCAACTTCCGCCTGTACACCTCGCCCTTCAACGCCAACGCGTTCCTGCTCACCGGCGCGGGCGAATCGTTCACGGTCAACGAATACATCGTTAAGGATTCGTCGACCGAGTACGAAGCCGACGCCACCCTGCCCACAGGCTTGATTCCCAACGCTTCAACCGGCATGAACTTCTTCAAGTACGCCGGTGCCACCTACATGGCCGTGCCCGAAGCCGGCGGCTACACCTTGCTGAACGTCACCAACGGCTTGGCTAACGCTAAGGTGGTGGATGCTTCCACCGTGGCATTCGGTGAAGACATCCCCGCATACGTAGCCGGCGAAACTCGCCTCGTTTACGACAGCGAGATGGCCGTGACCGATGGTTACATCAACCTCTCAGCCGTAACCGCCGACGGCAGCGTGGAAATGCAATCCACTCGCGAGGCCACCCAACCGGTGCACCGTGCCGAGTACGCTTACGACCTCTCCGTCACCGAGGATAACGACAATTATATGCTCCACTTCAAGGTGTCGGGCGATGTGGTCAATGCCAACGTGGTGCTCACCCCCGTTGAGAGCAGTGAGCAAGATGAAATCGTGCTGCCCATAGGTCCCATGGTTAAGGGCGAACAAATGGCCATACAGGTATCGAAGCTGTCGCTCGGTCAACAGACCTACACCTGGTCTGTGACCGTGGAAAGCGCTGCTATCGGCCGCTCCTCGCTGCTGTTCGACGAAAACGCTTCCTTCGCGAAATCGTCGACCCGCGGCGGCGTGGTCACCATCACCGACCCCGAATCACCCATGATGGGCTACACCGTGGTGGCTTACAGCTACGGCCAAGGCTTCTCGCTGTTCGACCGCGACTACAACCTGGTGGAGAACCGTCTGCACGCCGGCGCTCCTTTCAACACCGGCAACAAGCACAGCGCATGGCGCGGCGGTGAACTCCGCGGCAAGGCAGTGTTCGCCGACTGGAGCGATGCCGCTTCGGGCTACTGGATGCTCGACCCCGCTAACTTCACCGACGCTCCAGTCAACATGCTCCAAGGCGAACGCAACAGTGACGGCGGCTTCGTTTACGACGGCACTGTCATCGGCGGCGGCTCCACCTGCGCTGCTTTCGCAGGTGAAGGCGACAACACCGTGATGTACACCTTCGAAGAAGACATCACCTCAATCGGCTCCAACGTATTGGTACGCTATCGCATCGGCGAAAGCGACCAAATCACCGCTCTGCCCGAAACCGACTTCGGCAAGCAGTACAGCGGCTCACGTCGCTTGCAAAACACCTCCGTGGAAGTGTGTGCAACCACCGACGGCGCCTTCGTATCGCAATACCGCGCCCCCGGCGGCAACACCAAGGACACGCCCGCGTTTATCTACATCGACAACGACGGTAACGAACTCTACAACTCCGGCGAAAGCCTCGACGAGGCAATGTCGTGCTCGTCGGGCATCGCCCTCAACCGCGAACGCACCCTGCTCGCCGTTGGCGGCCGCACCGAGAACATTCGCATCTTCGCTGTAGAATGGACCGACAACACACCCTCGCTCACCTACCTCTACAGCGTGCCCAACAGCGTCGCTCCCATCATGGGCCAAATCAAATT
Source organism: Muribaculaceae bacterium (assembly GCA_051878535.1). GTDB lineage: Bacteria > Bacteroidota > Bacteroidia > Bacteroidales > Muribaculaceae > CAG-873. The sequence continues at coordinate 2,387 of JBJEKG010000287.1, read as the reverse complement.
CGACATCGCCGGCAACCTGCACACCTTCACCGAAGACCGCGGCTACCGCGTTTACTCGCTGCCGACGCTCACCCCCACCTGCACCACCGCAGCACCCTCCTCGGCTACGCTGGTTGGCCAAAGCGATTCGCAAGTGACCATCGAACTGACCGCTCCCGACACCGACGCCATCTACTACAACCTGCAAGGCATCCAAGTAGACCCGTCGAACATCACTCCCGGTGTTTACCTCCAAGTCAAGGGTAACACCGCAGTGAAAGTCCGCTTCTAATCCATCCGGCATATCCAACAAACAAGCCCCTCCGACTGCGAGGGGTTTTTTTGTTGATTCACAGCATGCCACCCCGCGAATGCCACCACGTGAATACCCACAAGTAGAGCCTGTAGCCTCGAGGCTCGCCTCGGGCTCTACTTGTGGGCATGTGCGTGGCCGCCCGGTTGGTGGCATTCTTGGCCGCCCGTCCTGTATGCCGAGGCAAGCCGCGGCTACTTGTGGGTGAGGGTGCGGAGGAGGGTGGCGGTGAAGAGGTCGGCGCCGCGGGCGTTCATGTGGGCGCCGTCTTTCCACAGGCGGAGGTCGCTGCGGAAGCGGGTGTCGGCGCTGTAGTCGAGCACTTGGATGTGGTGCTCGGCACAGAAGCGGTGGAGGTAGTCGGTGAACAGCTGCAGGTCGTCGAGCGAGGGGCTTACCACTACGTAGAAGCGGATGTGGCGCTCACGGCAGAGCGAGGCTATGCGCAGCAGGTAGTCTTCGCCGCGGGGGTCAAGGTCGAGGTCGGTGACGGCTGCGGGGGTGTAGCGGAACTCGCTGCCGGTATAGGGCAGCGGGTCGTAGCCGTGGAGGGTGTCGACGGCGGGCGCGGAGCCGAAGTATTGCAGGAACTGGTGCAGTTGGGAGTTGAACTGCACCATCGACGAGCAGTAGAGCACGCACGGGGGCACCGCGCGGTCGTTGACGTGGTCGATGATGGCGCGCACGCTGTCGTCGCTCCAGTAGTACGGCACGAGCGGCTCGGTGCGCTCAGTCATCCACTTGTGGCAGAGCTGCGCCGACGAGAGGTCGAGCAGCACGGTGCGCACCGGTCCGTTTTGGAGGCTGCGCAGCAGGTTGAGGTACTGATTGTAGATGGGCTGGCCGTCGTGACCGGCATTGAAACAGGTCACGCCGAGCGAGTCGATGATGAGTTGACAGTTGTAGTGACGCGAGGCGCGCGATGCTCCGAGGATAAGCACGTCGCTCTGCTCGCTGTTGAAGCGGTGAGTCATGGTAGCGCGCACCGAGGCGGGTGGGTTGCTGAACAGGTAGTTGAACGCCGGCCGCAGAACGAGGTCGATGCAGATTGCCGCTAACAGGGTGAGAGCTAAGTATTTGAGTAGTTTTTTCATAGCGGCATCAGAATTGGAAGTAAATGAATTGGCCGCCGTCGAACACGCCCATCAGCAGTATGGCCGTGAGTAGGCCGATGCTGCAGAGAGTGTGCACGCGGAGCTCGTTGGCCTCGGTGACTTTGACTTTCTTGTATTCCACAGCATACTCGGCCGCGAAGGTGATGGCGATGGCCGCGAAGGCGTAGAGGATGTGACTCATGCGGCTGATGACAGGCATCTGCAACTCACACACCATCTTGGTGACGCTGCTGAAGCCGTCGTCGATGCTGTTAGCGCGGAAGAACACCAGCGCAATCATCACCAACCCAAAGGTGATGATGCGGTTGACCCACAGCCACCATTCCTTCTTCTTGAGGTTGAAACGCTTCTCAAAACGCTTTTGCGAGCGCTCCTTCAGAGTGCACACCACCAAGTAGATGCCGAAGATGGTGAAGCACATCACGTAGGTCCACGCTGCGCCGTGCCAGAAGCCGCTGATGAAGAAGGTGATGAAGATGCAGAAGCACCACCACCACAAGCGGGTGCTGCTGCCCACCATCGGATAGTAGATGTAGTCCATAAACCAGGTGGTGAGCGAGATATGGTTGCGCTTCCAGAAATCTTGCACCGACACGGAGAAGAAGTACGGCCTGCGGAAGTTGTCCATCAGCTTGAATCCCATCACGCGGGAGCAGCCGATGGCGATGTAGCTGTAGCCGGCGAAGTCGCCGTAGAGCTGGAAGCAGAACAGGATGCTCGCCAGCAGACACGAGCCGCCGGTGTGGTAGTCCATCGAATTGTACACGCTATCGACGTAGATGGCGCAGCGGTCGGCCATCACCAGCTTCAGAAAGAAGCCCCACAGCATCAAGCTGATGCCGCTGATGGCTTGCGAGGCGGAGAATATGTGCTTGACAGTGAACTGTTTGAGCAGGTTGTAGCTGCGCTCGATGGGCCCGGCTACAAGCTGCGGGAAGAAGCTCACAAACAGAGCGTAGTTGAAGAAGTTGCGCTCCGGT
>JBJEKG010000286.1:0-1527 GCA_051878535.1 Muribaculaceae bacterium | reverse complement strand
ACTTCCCCTCGACTCCATTCCCGACAACAAAGGTAAAATCAAAACCAAATACTCCAAAGAAATCGTAAACACCATCGCCGGCCACTTCACCGACTACAACCAAGCCGCCATCGACCTGTGGGAAGCTCGCGACTTCAACGGCGCTTACGAAGCCTGGGAAGTATTCCTCAGCATCGCCGAAAGCCCCGTATACGGCCCCAAAGTAGCCAACATGCCCGCCGACTCCACCCTCGGTGAAATCGCATACAACCAAGCCCTCGCCGCTTGGCAAGCCGACTCCCTCCAAAAGGCCGTAAACTCCTTCATGCGCGCTAAATCCAAAGGCTACACCAAGAAACAGCTCTTCGACTACGCTATCGCCGTTGCCACAAACCTCGGCGACCAAGAACTCGCTTTCAACCTCGCCTGCGAAGCTCAACAACTCTACGGCCATGAAGAAAACAACTACTTCGGCTACATCATCAACTACTACCTCCAAAAGAACGACTTCGACCGCGCCTTCGCCATCATCGACGAAGCCATCGCCGGCGACCCCAACAACGCTCAGTACTACCTCGTAAAAGGCATCCTCTACGACAACCAAGGCAAGCTCGCCGAATCCGAAGAAATGTTCCTCAAAGCCGTCCAGCTCAACCCCAACGACTCCCAAATCCTCTACAACTACGGCCGCTGCCTCTGCAATAAGGCCTACGCCGCCTCCGACGTCGCTCCCACAAACCCCGCCGAAAGCGAACAATACTACAACGAAGTTATCGTGCCCCTGTTCCGTCAAGCCGTTGAATACCTCGAACGCGCTTGGGAACTCGACAACGACAACGTGGACGCCCTCAACTACCTCAGCAACGCCTACTACAACCTCCACGACGACCGCATGTACGACGACGTCGAAGCCCGCAAACTCCGCTAATCCACAGCGCCTCATCTCATAAAGGAAGTACGAATCGACGAATCCTCCACCCGATTCGCCGATCCGTACTTCCTCATTATATATAATACACCTACGTACTAATGTTTAGATTTAATACCATCCTCGACGCCATAAAGCAGCACGCCGACTCAGCCGGCCATCAGTTAGCCGTGGCCGATGAGCGTTGCAGCTTGTCTTTCGCTCAATTGGACGAGCTGTCATCTGCCGCCGCTCACCTGCTGCACCGCCATACCCGTGCGGGTGAAGCCATTGCCGTCATTGCCGACTGCTCCATCACATCGGTGCTCGCGCCGGTAGCCGTGATGAAAGCCGCATGTGTCTACGTGCCCATATATGCCCAATGGCCGCAGCACCAAATTGCGGCCATCTGCCGTGATGCCTGCATCCGCACCGCCATCGCCGACGACAGCCTCTGCCGGCTGTTGCCCCCGGAGGTCACCGCTATTCCAATCTCACAAATCACATCCATCACCGCCCCAACAGTCGGTAATTTGCCACTCCCTACACCCAACCACCTCGCACTCATCGTCTACACCTCCGGCAGCAGCGGCCAACCCAAAGGCTGCATGCTCACCCACCGCAACCTCGCCGCTCAAGCC
>JBJEKG010000285.1:0-7245 GCA_051878535.1 Muribaculaceae bacterium | reverse complement strand
GTGGCTGAGATGAGCGGCACGGCGGTGGGGAGCAGGCCGAGGGCGAGCAGGCGTCCCCACATGTACCATAGGTCGGCCGGTTGCACTTGTACCCCGGTGCAGGCTGTGCGGCCGACGAATAGCAGGCTGCCGAAAAGCAACACGTAGAAGGTGATTTTCAGCGTGGGCATCGTGCTGAGGCGGCTGCGGTTGACACCCACGATGTAGATGGCGTAGGACAGCGCTGAACCGAGCACCAGCGCGGTGCCGGTGAGCGAAAGGGTGGCGCCGCCATCGCCGTTGTACAGCAGCGCGATGCCGCTCAATGCGCCCACCAAGCACACCATGGTGAGCCGGGTGATGCGCTCGCCGAAGCAGCAGGCCATGATGCCCGCCACCATCAGCGGGTAGACGAACAGGATGGTGGAGGCGATGCCGGCGTCCATGTAGTTGTAGCTTTCGAACAGTGTGAGCGATGACAGCGAGAACAGCAAGCCGAGCGCGGCCAAGGGTAGCACGTCGCGCCGGCTGATGGCGAAGCTGTGGCCGCGCAGTTTGAGCATCACGGCCAAGGCGATGATGCCGAACAGGTAGCGAAAGAGCAGCACCGAGTCGGCCTCCATTCCGATGCCGTAGAGCGGCAAGGCGAACAGCGGATTCATACCGTAGGTGGCGGCAGCGATGGCGCCGAGTGCGTATCCTTTGACTTGGTTGCTCATGGTTGTAGCACCCGCCCGAGGGCAGTTGTGTCGAAAGTCCTGAATCCGAACACAGCCTGTCGAAATCTCGCAAAAAATCCACAGGAGGACAGGAGATTCAACAGGAGAACAGAAAGTAATGAATTAAATATCAATAATATAACTCCTGTCCTCCTGCTAAATCTCCTGTTCTCCTGTGAGTCCTTTGCACGCTGTGTTTCACAGGCCAGACTTTTGACACATTTTCGGCTTTCGGGCGGCGATATAGGGTAGGGGGTTATTGCAGACGGCTCACGGCCTGGGCGATGCGACGCATTGCCTCGCGGAGGTTGTCGTCGGAAGTGGCATAGCTGAAGCGGATGTAGCCCGGTGCGCAGAATGCGCCGCCGTCGACGGTGGCCACGTGGCCTTCTTCCAACAGGTACATGGCCAAGTCGGCCGATGTGTTGATGACGCGGTCGCCGCAGCGTTTGCCCATCAGTGCCGACACCTCGGGGAAGAGGTAGAACGCGCCCTGAGGCTCGTTGACCTTGAAACCGGGAATTTTGGAGGCGAGTTCCACCACCAAGTCGCGGCGACGGCGGAAGGCTTCGCGCATTTCGGCGATGCAGTCTTGCGGACCGGTGTAGGCTTCTTCGGCGGCTTTCTGGGCGATGGAGCATGTGCCGGAGGTGTATTGGCCTTGCAGCTTGGAGCAGGCTTTGGCGATGGCGAGCGGTGCGGCGCAGTAGCCGATACGCCAGCCGGTCATGGCGTATGCTTTCGACACGCCGTTGATGATGACGGTGCGGTCGGCGATTTCGGGGAAGGAGCCGAGCGAGGTGAACGAGCCGGTGTAGTTGATGTGCTCGTAGATTTCGTCACTGAGCACGATGATTTGCGGATGGCGAGCCAACACGTCGACGAGGGCTTGCAGTTCGTCCTTGGTGTAGACGCTGCCGGTGGGGTTCGACGGCGAGCACAGCAGAATCATGCGAGTGCGCTCGGTGATGGCTGCTTCGAGTTGTGCCGGCGTGATTTCGAAGTTGTTATCGATGCCGGCGGGCACGGCTACGGTGATGCCTTCGGCTAATTTGACCATTTCCGCGTAGCTCACCCAAGCCGGGGTGGGGATGATGACCTCGTCGCCGGGGTTGATGGTGGAGAGAATGACGTTGCACAGCGCTTGCTTGGCACCGGTCGACACCACGATTTGCTCGGGGGCGAAGTTCAAGCCGTTCTCCTTGCGCAGCTTTTCGCAGATGGCTTTGCGCAGCGACAGATAGCCCGGCACCGGTGAGTAGAAGGTGAAATTCTCATCGATGGCACGGGCGGCGGCGTCTTTGATGTGTTGAGGGGTGTGGAAATCGGGTTCGCCAACCGACAGGTTGATAACGTCCACGCCTTGGGCGCGCAGCTCGGTGCTTTTTTGCGACATGGCCAGCGTTTGCGACACGGCCAGAGAATTGACTCGTTGAGATAAGAATTCCATAGTAATTTTGTATAACGTTAGATAGGTATCGGCAAAGTTAAGAAAAATTTCTGAAATATGCGCTATTTTCGCAAATTATTCGTATATTTGTGGCGAAAAAATTCGAAAAATGGCTTAGAATCTCTAAAAATTGGAAAAATGAAACAAGTAATCACTTCCTTTACAAAGTATGCGTGTATAGTTGCTTGCGTTTTGCTCGCGGTGGCCTGTTCATCGAAATCGACCACGGAGCTTGAGGGCTTGATTGGCGATAATGCCACAGCGGCTGTGTTTGTGTCGCAAGATGCTATCGCTAAATCGTTTGACATCAAGGACGGCAAGCTGCCCGAGGATATCACTCGTGGCGACCTGTCGGTCAATGATGAGCACCAAATAGCCCAATTGCTGCAACTTCGCGGCTACGACAGCAAGCACCTCTTGATTTTGGCGTATGAAAAGCTGTCGACTATGGTTGTGGCCGGGCTCATTACCGACGAAGACGCGCTCAAAGAGTCGCTGACGGAGGCCGGCTTTGAACAAAATGCCAATGAATATGTCAACCGCGACCAAGGTATGACCATCTTTCTGCGCGATGGCATCTGCTGGATGGTGCCTTCGATGCATAAAGCTGCCGAGAAAGTTGAGGTTGCCTGCAACGAATGTAGCACCAACCCCGCTGCTGCTTGGAAGATTGAGAAGCTCAATGATATGAGCGATGCTGATATATATGGCATTGTAAATCAGCAAGATAACTACTTTGTGTTTAATGCCGCCCTTAATGGTCCGAAGCTCTCGGGCAATATGGTTATGCTCGATGCTGATGGCAAGGCGATGATTGACACTTCCACCAACACTCAAACCGACCTCAGCGCTGTCAGCCGTTATCTCGACCGCCAAGCCACCATCGGCCTGCTCTTCGCCGGGGTGAAATCCATGCCCGAACTTACCTCGGTTGCCGCCCTCTACGGTTATGACGAATTAGCCTCGCTTACCACCGCGCAATTCGCTGCTAATCTGCAAATTATCGACCCCACTTCCACCAATGAGAGCGACTTCTCCAACTACGCCGTGCAAATCGCCCTTCAGGCGCAGCCCGGCAAGGCGGAGCAGCTCCTCGAATGCGTTAATTCCTTGATTGAAAGTGAAATAGGCGTGAAGAGTACCGGCACCGCCACTCATCGTACTTTCAATGTGCTGTTCTTGAAATTCACCCTCGATGTTGAGGACGACTTCGTGGTGGCTCGCTATGGTAAAAACAACATCAAGCAGCCCATTGCTACCGGCGACAACGATGGCCAGTTTATGCACCTCTTTGCAAACGTTCCCTCGAAGTTGGGTCTCCTCAACCAGCCGCCGTTCGGCCTGACTCTCAACATTAAGGCCGACACCGACCACATGTCGTTTGATGCGGAATTTACTGATACAAAACTTGGCTTCTTGCACTGTATCTCCTTGATTCCGCGCTACTTATAAGCCGTCAATGATGATTCGGCAAATCATTCTCAACCGCGTTTTGCCATCCGTATTCGAGTTGGACCGGGCGCAGTTCGCCTCCTCCGAGGTGTTTCTGCAATCGCTCCGGTTCGAACGCGGACGGCGCTACTGCATCAATGCTCGCAGCGGCCGCGGCAAGACCTCGTTGTGCAACTTTATATATATGTCGCGGCGAGATTTCGCCGGCGAGATTCACTTCGACGACGTGGACGTCCGCACGCTTTCCGACCGCCAAATCTCGCGCCTGCGCCGCCGCCATTTGGCCTACCTGCCGCAGGAATTGGAGCTGTTCGACGAACTGGCAGCCCTTGAAAATGTGCAACTTAAGATGCACATTGCCTACGATGCCGGCGAGCCACACCCCGATGTGGAAGAGTGGTTCATGCGCTTGGGCATCGCCGACCGCATGCATCAGCTTTGCGGACGCCTGTCGGTGGGGCAGAAGCAACGCGTGGCGCTCATTCGCGCCCTGTCGCAACCATTTGACTTCCTGCTGCTCGACGAGCCTGTGAGCCACCTCGACGACGAAAGCAACCGCCTGTGTTCCAAGTTGATAGCTGAACGAGCCGACCAGCTCGGCGCCGCCGTTGTCTTCACTTCCGTGGGCAATCCGCTCATGCTTGATGGCGATATCGCCTCTCTAACTCTCTGATTATGCTCCGTAAACTTCTTCGACACAATATAAACGTCTGGCAATTAGTTGGTTACGCGCTGGCAGCCACCATCGGCCTCGCCATCGTGATGATTGCTGTGCTCTTCTACGGCGACCTCTCGGCCGCTTGGGCCAACGACAGCGGCGACATCCAACTCATCCCGCCGCGCAACATGGTGATTACCAAGCCGGTATCGCTCTCGTCAACCTTCACCGGCACTCCTTCATTCTCCGCCGATGAGGTGGGCGAAATCGAAGCCCAACCGTGGTGCAACGGCGTGGCCGCGTTCCGTGCCGCCGACTTCAGCGTGTGGCTGTCGGTGAACATCGGCGGCCGCGGCATGCAAACCGCCCTCTTCTTCGAGTCTGTGCCCGACTCGCTGGTCGACATCGACCCGCAACTATGGCGCTTCGACCCCGCTCGGCCCGAGGTGCCCATCGTCCTGTCGAAGGAATATCTCACGCTCTACAACTTCGGCTTCGCCTCCTCCGGCCGTATGCCGCAGCTGAGCGAATCCACCATCACGCGCTTGCCGCTCACGGTGGTGCTCGCCGGCAACGGTCAGCAGCAAGTGCTCCCGGCGCGCATCGTCGGCTTCTCCTCGTGGCTCAACACCATCGCCGTGCCGGAGGCCTTCATGGACTGGGCGCACGCGCGCTTCGGCAGCGGCGCCGAGGTGGCGCCCTCGCGCCTGATTGTGGCCGTGTCCGACCCCGCCGATGCCAATATCGACACCTTTATTGATGACCACGATTACCAAGTGGCCGGTCCCGATGCCGCCGGCGGAGAGGCTGCCCGAATGCTCAGCGTGGTTTCGTCGGTGGTGGGTGTTGTCGGCCTGATTATCACTGCATTAGCACTGTTCATACTCGTTCTCAGCCTGTACTTGTTGGTTCACAAGAACCGTCGCATTATCACCGGCCTCATCCGCCTCGGCTACACCCCGGCACAAGTTGCTCGCCCCTACAGCTTGCTCGTGGCAGCCATCAACCTCACCGCCACTGCAGTGGGCATGGTTGTGGCCGTCGTGGCCCGCGCTTACTGGCTCGAGGCCGTCGTTGGCGACCGCGCCGCCGCCTCGCCCGTGCCCGCCCTGCTCATCGGCCTGGGCCTCATGCTCGCCGTCACTATATATAATATATGTGTAATCCGCCGCCTCACCCGCGAGTAGCCCCTCCCGCCGGACAGGCCGAGCAAGAGTTCGGAGCAAATGCAAATTGGCTCCGCCTTAGATGCCAGGTTTGTTAAAGGTGACAGGATGAAATGTTAAAAATCGCCGAATTTTAACTTAATTGTGTTAATCTTTTTTCGCACCACGTTTTTTCCGCGTTAAAAATCCCGAAATTTGAGAAATATTAGCTTACTTTGTACCTGCAAAATGAGTTGACTGTGGTGCAACTCCCTTTCAGCCGCACATTACCAAGCAAATTTGTGAGTAACTTTACCATTGAAAAGCGCAAATCCTCCAATCATAAATCGCTGATATTCAATTGGAAATAATCTCCACTTTGCTACGGTTTATTACTCCGGCGCAATGAATCGCACTGCACATTTCTTGTTAAGCATCTAAATTTTCAACCATGTCAAACAAATTAATTCGAGATTATATAAATTACTAACTTAAAAACCTTCTTTGCATGCAGAACATTTGTTATCAAATGACACGGAAGGCCGTGCTTGCCCTCACCCTCGTGCTGGCTTGCGCTCTTCCGGCATTAGCGCAAAAAATCACAGTGTCCGGCACTGTGTATGAACCTGAAGGCGAACCCGCCATCAGCGCGAGCGTACTTGTGCAAGGTCAACAAACCGGCGTTGTTACCGACTATGACGGTAACTACACCATCGAAGTTGACGCCAATGGCACCCTCGTGTTCTCCTACATCGGCTGCGATACCCAAACCATCGCCGTCAATGGTCAAACCACTATCAACGTACACCTCTCGGCCAACACCACCGTCCTCCAAGAAGTGGTTGCCGTTGGTTACGGTCAAGTGAAAAAATCCGACGCTACCGGTTCTGTTGCCGTCGTTAAGCCCGACGAAATCGAAGCCGGTATCGCTACTTCTACCCAAGACCTGCTGGTAGGCGCAAGCCCCGGTGTGGTTGTTACTGTTGACGGTGGTAACCCCTCCGGCGGCGGTACAATCCGCGTGCGTGGTGGCTCCTCCCTTAACGCTACCAACGACCCTCTGATCGTGATCGACGGCGTGCCCCAAACCAACCAATCCAACGGTGGCGGCGCCAACGCTCTTACCATGATCAACCCCTCCAACATTGCTTCGATGACCATCCTTAAGGACGCTTCCGCTACCGCCATCTACGGTTCGCGCGCATCCAACGGCGTTATCATCATCACCACCAAGCAAGGCACTTCCCGTCGCCCCCAAGTTGACTTCTCCGCCAACTTCAGCGTCAACACTGCCCGCAACACCCTCAACATGATGGACGCTACTCAATTTGCCAACGTTGTTCGCAACCAAATCGGCTCCGACGACGCTATCGGCAAACTCGGCACCAGCTCCACCAACTGGCAAAAAGAAGTGCTCCGCACCACTTTCTCACACGACTACAACCTCTCGATCGGTGGCCGCGCCAACGGCTGGTTCCCCTACCGCTTCAACGTTAGCTTCACCGACAACCAAGGTATCCTCAAAACTTCCTCGATGCAACGTACCACCGTCGGCTTTAACCTCGCTCCCAAATTCTTCGACGACCACTTGAGCGTAACCGCTAACGCCACCGGTACCTACGTTTACACCGGCAATGCCGACACCGGCGCTATCGGCGCAGCTGTGTCATACGACCCCACCCAAGCCGTTCGCACCGCTTACGCTACCGAAGGTAACACCGGCCTCACCATGTACAATGGCTACACCCAATACGCTCCCGGCGGTATCTACGACCAAAACGCTACCCGCAACCCCGTAGCCATGCTCGAAGAAACCGAAAGCCACAACAAATCGTTCTCCTC
>JBJEKG010000284.1:0-7272 GCA_051878535.1 Muribaculaceae bacterium | reverse complement strand
TTTTACGTTTACGTTTTACGTTAAATCTCCAAAGGTGCATAGCTGAATAGTTACCCTGCGGTGGCCGGCCGGCGGCAGTTCGGCTTCCGCCTCACCACGGCAACCAGCCTGACGGCGGCGGGGCGGGTGGCGGTGGCAGGCCGGTGGCAGTTCGGCTTCCGCCTCACCACGGCAACCAGCCTGACGGCGGCTTTGGGTTCTGTGCTGAGGCGGAAGCCGAAGTGCGGGTGGTGCGGGGGCGGTTCGGTGGCGAGGCGGCAGCCGAGCGGCGCGGTAGCGCCTTCGCAGGGCGGGTGGCAAAAACAAAGCCACTCGCTTGCGAGTGGCTTGTGTAGTCTTACCAGGATTCGAACCTAGACAGACAGAACCAAAATCTGTAGTGCTACCATTACACCATAAGACTATGTGCTGTTCCTTAAAAGCGATGCAAAGTTACGGACTTTTTTTGGATTGTGCAAATTTTTCGGCAAAAAAATTCAAAATTTGTGCAAATTTGCCGATTTTCGGTTGGATTTTAGCGGCCGAAGAGGTTTTTGAGGCCGTCCATATCGAAGGTGAGGGTGAAGCGGAGGGTTTGATCCAACGGCGAGGAGGCGGCGGTGGCAATCATGTAGGAGGCGTCGAGGCGAACCACGTTGAGGGAGAAGCCGGCACCGGCGGAGAAATATTGGCGGTTGCCTTTGTCGGGGTGTTCGTAGAAGTAGCCGGCACGGAGGAAGAATTGGTTGTTGTAGGAGTATTCGGCACCGATGCTCCAGTTGATTTCTTTGAATTCTTCGGAGGCGCCGCCGGGAGCGTCGGAGAATGATTTGAAGATGCCGGAGATTGAGGAGGTGTTTTCCCAGTCGGTGAGGGCGTCGGTGTAAGCGGCCTGACCTTCAGGCGTTTGGGTGTCGTAGTCGGATTGGCGCGGGCGGGCGGGCACCAAGAGCTTGTTGGCATCGAGGGCGAAGGTGAGGTTGTGGTAGTCGGCCAAGGGGAAGGTGAATGCGGTGCCGATACGGAGGTTGGTGGGCAGGAAGGCGGGGTTTTCGCCGTCGTTGTGTGCCACCTTGGTGCCGATGTTGGAGATGTTGAAGCCCCACGACCACTGGCACTCGTTGCGGCCGATGATGGGATAGGTGGTGTAGTAGCCGGAGATGTCGGCGGCGAAGGCCGATGCGCCGGAGTTTTGGTCGCCGGCGTATGAGTCGGAGAAGCCGAGGTCGGAGTAGATGTAGCGGAACACTACGCCCATGGAGAATTTTTCCGAGAGTTTGCGCGAATAGCCGATGTCGAACGACATTTCGTAGGGGTTGATTGTTTGGGCGATGTCGCTACCGGCGTTGGAAGAGTTTACTTCGCCGAGGGAGAAGTAGCGCAACGAGGCCGAGAGGGCTTGGTTGTCGTCGCGGCCGATTTTGAGGTAGCCGGAGAGGTTGGCCAGGAAGATGTCGTTGACGAGTTTGCGCAGCCACGGGGTGTAGCTGAGGCCGACGCCGGCTTGGGAGTAGGCGAAGGCGTATTTCGACGGGTTCCAGTATTGGGAGTTGACGTCGGCTTCGGTGGCCACGCCGAGGTCGCCCATGGAAGCGCCACGAGCGTCGGGGGCGATACCGAGGGAGGTGACGCCGGTTTGGATGGGGTTGAAAGCGCTTTTCTGCGCTGAGGCGAAAGAGCCGATGCCGAGGAGAGCGGCCGCGAGGGCTATGTAGCGAAAGATTTTCATGCAAATTCAGTATTATACACCTATATAACTGAAAATTAGCGAAAATATTGCATTGGTGGTGTGAAAAACGGCTTCGCCGTGGTTATTGGTTATTTGGTGAATTAGCCTTATTAGTCTAATTGGGCTAATAAGGCTAATTCGCAGCTATATAATAATGTACGCGCGCGTCAGCGGATGATGAGGATGCGTGCGGGGGTGGAGTGGCCGTAGTAGCTGTCGCTGCGGATGAGCAGGGAGGCGTTGTACAGGCCATCGGGAAGGTCGGCGCCGGCGGTGTCGGTCAAGGTCCACTGATAGGGGAAGATGACGTTCTCGGCGCTGAAGACTGTGAGGCCGTTGGCATCGGTGATGACTAAGCGGTTGTCGGGGTAGTCTTGCGAGATGTTGAGGGTGGCCACGGTGCGGGCGGGGGCTTCGTCGACGGAGAGTTCGGGCTGGTCGAGACGGGTTACAACTACGAAGTCGGTGGTGGTGCGGGCGGTGAGGCCGGCATTGTTGGCCACGATGAACTCGATGGTGTGTTGGCCTTCGCTGAGGCCGTCGATTGTGGCGGTGAAGTCGTAAGTGCCATCGTCGCGGCGGGAGAAGTTGCCATTGAGACCGCCGTGGGGTGTGATGTTGTCAATGACTAAGCGGGTGCGGGTGGTGATGTCACCCGAGGAGAGGCGCAGACCGGAGGCGGCGGGGTCGACCACGGCGTGGACGGTGATTTCAGCACCGGTTTCGGCGCCGGGCACGAACGAGAGGTTGTCGAGGTAGAACTCGTTGATGGTGGGAGCGTCGAACTCCACGCCGGCAAAGTCGGCGGGGTCGTAGTCGTCGATGAGCAGGCCGCGGGCGGTGGAAATGGCCGAGGCGGTGAGGTCGGAGTTGCGAGCGGTGATGATGACGCGGTGGTCGGCGCCGGGCACGGCCGACACGGGTGTGGAGACTTCCACCGAGAAGCGGCCGTTGGTCACGGTGGCTTCGTATTGGCCGAGGATGTCGTATTCGAGCGAGTAGGTGAGCGGGGCGTAGCTGTTTTCGTTGTTGGTGTTTTGAGTTTGGAACGAGCGAGCGCCTTCGAGCACTGTGAGGGTGACGGTGCCGTTGAAGTCGGTGTCTATATTGCCGTTTTGGAGAGTGATTTGGCCGGCGAAGGTGGTGGAAGTCAACGGTTTGATAGTTACGGTGTTATCGCTGCTGAGGGGAGCGTCGGCGGTGAACCGTTGGCCATTGACGGCGGTGAGCAGAGCGCGGTGCGACGAAGCGCCGGCCGGCAGGGCGGGGTCGCCGCCGAGGTTGTAGCTCATACAGTTAACGAGGCCGGAACGTGTGATTCCGCTGCGAGCCATTGAGCGTTGGCGGGCGTCGAGGAATACGCTGCCGAAGGTGTCGTCGGCGCCGGCAGCGGCGAATGCGGATGCCACTGGCACGCAGGCGTGTTGGTTGTAGACGATGTAAACCGAACGGGTGGCGGCCACGCCGGCGATTGCACCGCCTTCGGCGTTGAAGAGCATCGACTCGAGCAGGCCGTTTTGCATGCGGTCGAAGGCGAACTGGTCGCAGCTCGAGAGCATTACGAACGGCAGCGAGGAGTAGGTGTAGCTTTCGGCTGTGCGGGTGTTAAGCACCTGACAGTTAGCTATGTAGGTGGGGCCGCCGTGACCGGAGAAGCTGAGATAACCTACGCCGCTGACCAATTGGTCGTGGACGATATTCAGCACGGCATCTTGGTTGGTGTAGCCCGGGCCGAGGTATAGTTGGGTGGGCACGTCGACAATGGTGGCGTCGGGGTTGATGGATTGGATGGCTTCGGCCACCTCGATGCAGTGCTTGGCGTGGGTGTTGCGGTCGCCTTCGCCGGCGATGATGAGCGAGCGATAGCGGGTGGCGGGGTCAACGGGGTTGGCCAAGTAGTTGGCTACCTTGTTGGCGTAGCTTTGGGCTTGGACGGCAGTGATGGCCGGCACGCGACCTACGGCCACTTGCATCGTTTGGCCTTGGATTTCGCTGTGGTTGTAGTTGTCGGCGAGCATGCCGAAAATGTTGTCGGAGCAATAGCAGGTGATGAGGTTGCGGCTCTGGTCGGGATCGTTGTTTTCGTAAGCGAGCAGGCGTTCGTTGGCGGGGATGATGATGGAGCGGTTGTCGTAAGCGCCTATGCCATAAAGCATTATGGCACTTAATTTGGCCGGGTTGCGGTCATAGAGCATCTTGGCGAAGCGGCGGTAGCCCATCACGTCGCGGGCACCGGATGAGAATTCGTTGAAGATTTGGTTGTGTTCAACCACGGCCACGTCCAGACCTTGGTAAGCTTTGTGGAGGTTGGCGATTTGCTGCGCCATAGGCATGAACTCGGCGGTGGTAATAATCAGCATGTCGGGCGTTTGCATGCTGTGGAGGTCTTGCGCATCCACGTTGCCAATCACTTCTACCTCGGGGAATTGGCCTTCGGGACGGAAGGCCACCACGCGGTGCACATCGGCGGTGAGGCCGAATTGCAGAGTGCGCGCTTCGGCATCGTATTCGCCGGCGATGCGGCTCACTTTGTCGGGGCGGTTGACGAGCCACAGCACAACTTCGCCCTCATTAACGTTGCTAAAACGTTGAGTAACAACGTTATTGCGTTGGGTGGCGCTGTAGTACATCACCAAGTCGTTGTGGTCGGCATCGAAACTGTTGGCGCAAGGATAGCGTAGCACGAAGCGGTCGTAGGCGCAGTAGCGGTAAGTGATTTTGGGCAGCTGGGCAGTGACGATGACGGGTTGCTCGGCCACTGTGGGCGAGAACTTCACAATGGTAGAGGCATAGTTGAATTGGTCGTAGTCGTTCTCGGCGATGTTCCAAGCTTTTTCGGTGGTGTATTCCACCAGCTTGCCGTCGGTTACCGATGCGGGAATGGTGGTAGCTTGGGAAGCGCACACGGCAAAGCGGAACACCAACGAGGCGTAAGTTTCGCTGGTGGATGCTAAATAGTTGTGGAGGTTGACTACGAATGGCACTTCCTCGCCGCTGGCGCAATTGCGGTTGTGGTATTCCGAGCCGCCTTTGATGGGGCAGGTGTTGTCGATGTCGTCGATGAGCACGCTGATGTGGCTCTCTTCCACGGGTGCTTCAGCAGATGTGGGCAGTTGACTTTCAGGCACTTCCACCAGGCCTTGGTAGTCGCTCAGGAAGTAGTACGAGCGCGTGTCGTAGTAGTTGCGGCGGAGCTTGAACGAGTTCCACACGCCGGTGTTGTCGGTGTATTCCAAGTCCTCATCGCCATCGCCATAGAAGAGGATGCGGCCGTCGGAGGTGTGGTAGGTGGCTGTGGGAGTGAGGTCATCGGGCTGGTCGGAGGCGAAAGTGTGGTTGGTGTATTGCAAAGCGCCGTAGCCGTAGACCTGCACGCGTTCGGGCTGCTCAAAGCCCAAGGCACGCAGTTGGTCGTAACTGATTTGGTGAATGCCCTGCTCGGAAGTGGCAATCTTCACCCAGTGGCCGTTGTTGAGCGCCGAGGAGGCGGAATAAATGGAAGTGTCGAATGCGGAAGCTGCTCCGGCCACCGTCATTGCGAGTAATGCTATCAGACTGCGTTTCATCGTTTTAAAGTATTCGGAAGTTAAGGATGTTGCTGCCGTTGAGTTCTACGCTCAGCGCCGAAGGCGCTACCAGGGTGAATTGCAGCAACGGGGTGGGAGGTATGATAATGTCGCCGGTTTTGAATGTGGCGAGCTGAGAATAGAGGCTGATGAATCGGTGCAGCTGCGCGTGGGGAATGACCACGGAGGCACGAGTTGTTTGGTCGCCCACGGAGATGGCCACGTCGACCGGGGCTTCGGGTAGCGGCAGCCAGCGGCCGTGAATCACGCTTTGATCCAAGGCGCCGACAGCAATCTCGTTGTGCTGCGGCATAAGGCAGTGGGCCACGGTGAATGCGCCATAGTAGCGCTCGGCAAATCGCTCCTTGATGCTCTTGCCGAGGCGGTCGATTCGCACGGCTATGCGCACCTGTCCTGCCCACGTGCCGTCGGGCACGAATAGCGGCATCGAATCCGTGGTTACGGCCGAATCGGCTATGAGCTGCGGCGCGGTGCTGTCGAAGTCGCTGAGTATCAAGGTTTTCATGGCTTAAAAATCGCTGTGGTTGGTGAGCATGCGGTTATACATCACTGCCAAGTGGGAGTAGATGGATGTGTTGGTGACCACCACGCCTTCGGCCACGCGGATGCGCACCGGGGTGAAGTTCCAGATGGCCACTACGCCGGCACCCACCAACGAATCGGCCACCGCCTGCGCACTCTCCACCGGCACGGTGATGATGCCGATGGTGATGCCCATGCGCTTGACTAATTCGCTAAGATGTTGGGATGCATACACCGGTATGCCGGCAATTTTGTGGCCCACGACCTTGGGGTCGTTGTCAATGCCGGCCACGATGTTGAGGCCGTAGCGCTGCAAACCGCTGTCCTGCATCAATGCACCGCCCAAGGAGCCGGCGCCGACGATTACGGCATCATGGCGCTCGCTGAAGCCGAGGAAGAACCGCAGGGCATCCTCTAAGGAAGCCACTTCGTAGCCGATGCGCGTTTTGCCCTTGATGTTGAGGAACGACAGGTCCTTGGCAATCTGCGAAGCGTCCACGTGCAATTCTTCGGCGATGCGGGTGCTGGATACATACTCCACAGCCTCGGCTCGTAGCATTGACACAAAGGCCAAATACCACGGCAACCGCCGCAGAGTAGGCTCCGGCAGCGGGTCCATCGGTCGAGTTAATCGTTTGTCGTTCATCTCTATATAATAAGCGGTGCAAAGTTACGAAAAAATTCGCAAATTCGCAAGAGGGAATTTAATCGGTCGATTATTGAGCACGGTAGGAGGGGCAGTTCGGCTTCCGCCTCACCACATGAACCCGCCTTGGACGAGTGGCGGTTGAAGCGTAATTAAATAGCGACGGTGTCGTTCGGGTAGTAAGTCGGTTGAATCTGTTCGGGCTTACCTGCCGATATCGGATTTATCCCCTGAGGCTTATTCGATGCCGGAGATGTTGGATAGTCGTTGTAACTGCTATGGTTGGCGGGATAGCTGCTGTGGGTGGGTTTTGGCTTTTGTTGTTCGGCGGGAGCCGGTTCGGGAGCTACGCTATCGGCGGCTACGCTGTCGGCTATTGCGGGGTATGGTTCTTCCACTACCATGGTAGTGTCGGCGGTGTCGATTTCCTCGGATGGGGCGGCGCCGAAGGTGAACCACGCAATGAAGGCTATGGCGATGACCACGGTGATAATCACCGGGATGAGCCAAAGCTTGGTGCGCGAAGACTTGGCAGGCTTGGGCGGTGTCGGAGCGGTGCTCTGTGGGATGGGTTGTGGTGCGCGTCCTTGCGGCGGTGCCACTGCAGCTGAATAGTGTCGTGGAAGAGCGTTGTCTTGCATAACGGTTGAGTGTTGCTGCGGAGTCGGCTCGGGAGTGGACTGCATGACGGTGGAGCGTTGCACCATATTGGCCTGCGAGGCCGGTTGCGGGTCGGATTGTTGATAACTAAGGCGACGCATAGCGTGAGTAATGCCATCATCCTTTGGACGTGGTTTCGGTGTCGGTTG
>JBJEKG010000283.1:0-7287 GCA_051878535.1 Muribaculaceae bacterium | reverse complement strand
CGTCGGGCGCTTCCGCGCCGCTCGGCTTCCGCCTCGCCACCGAACCGCACCGCGGCGGGCGCTTCGCTGCGCCGAACCGGCGGGCGTGTGTGGCACCGCGGCGGGCGCTTCGCTGCGCCGAACCGCACCGCGGCGGGCGCTTCGCTGCGCCGAATCAGCCGGGGATTAGTAGTCGTAGAGGAGTTCGAAGTCGTCGATTTGGAGGATGGCGCCGGAGCCGCCGGTGAAGTAGTCGCCGTATTTGGAGGCGGAGGCGGTGATGATGATGTAGCGGGGCACGCGGTTGGTGGCTCGGTAGTCGTAGCGGATTTCGAAGGTGATGTAGTCGGGCACGTCGTAGCCGAATTGCACGTCGCCGTAAGCCACCACGTAGGAGCCTTCGCTATCGAAGAGCTGGCGGTTTTTGGGGTTGGTGCGGATTTCAAACGGCTCGGCGCAGTCGATTAGCGCGGTCCACACGATGGCGGTGTCGGGCCGTCCGGCGAGGTGTTCGAAGCCGGAGGAGGTGTTGTCGATAGGCGCGGTTTTGTATTTGAGCTTGCCACGCAGGCCGGTTGGGCGCTGAGTGAATTCGCGACCGAAGGCCAACACGCCGTTGGTGCCGTCGGTGCGCACGTAGCGACCGGTGAAGATGTTGCCGGCGGCGAGTTTGCCCAACACGCCGATGCCCACGAACTTGGTTTCGAGGCAGGCGGCGTAGCCCAATCCCGAGGGTGAATCCTCGGTGGGATAGGTGTTGGAATTGCCCAAGGTGGTGGCGCCTTTGTTGCCGGTGTCCCAGAATTGGTCGTCGTCTTGGCCGCAGGGGTTCCACACCTTGCCGTCGAGCCACCACGAGTCGAAGTTGGAGTTGGGCACTTGGCGCACCTTGTCGGTGGTGAAGTCGATGATGGCGCCGAGGTCGTCGTCGGAGTAAGCGCGTGCTTGGTAAGCTGTTTCGGCTTCGAGGTGCGGAATGCAGGCGTAGAAGCTGCCGCCGTTGACGGTGAGCTGGTCGGCGGTGGCGCGGGTCCAGTCATCCGTGCCGGCTTTGCGGTATTCGATGCCGTTGTTCTTGCCCACTTCGGCTTGGCCGTATATCCATGCTACGTTGGTCCATGCGTCGACGCGCACGGTGGTGACGGCGGCGGTAGTTTGCTGCACTACGATGGTCCAAGTGGCTGATTGACCGTGAGTTGTCACCTCCACCTCGACCGGCATAGAGAAGTCCACACGTTGGCCGTTGAGGTCGGGCGACATGGTGGAGCCTTCGGCGTCGAGCTTGATTTCCTCGACCAGCACGTCGGTGATGGGCACCGACTTCGACACGTAGGCGAACACGCGATGGCCCACGGCATCGATAAACGGCGAGCCCACTTGGCCGCTGAGCCGCAGCGTCCGCTCGATGTTCTGTACGGCCGAGATGGTCCACTGCCAGTCTTGGTACAGGCGCAGGTTGACGCGCAGCGGCGAGCCGAGGTCGATGGGTGCGGAGAAGTCGGCATCGGCCACTTCGGCACCCGGGGTGATGGAGTACGCCTCCACGTTAACATTGTGAATATCAACGCTTTCGCCCAAGTAGACGGTGATGGTGCGGTTGATGCTATCGATGGATGCCTCGCGGATGCGACCTTCCACCTTGAACTGCTGGAAGTTGGCATGGGTGTGGGGCAGGGGGATGTCGTTGGAGATGCAAGCGGCCACGGCCAACAGGGCTATGATGCTGCAAATCAGGCTGATGAGGTGGATGCGTTTCATAATCTTAAATTACGACCATCAGGCCAAAGTTGATGTTAAAGATGTTGAAACGGAAGTTGGCACCGGAGGTGAAGCGCGAGCCTTCGTCCACGCCGTTGGTGGCCTGCTTTTCCTTGCGGAGGTTGAGGCCGAACACGCCGAACGACACGTTGAAGGCCACGTATTCTTGGATGAACACGGCCACGCCGGGGCTGAAATTGAGCGAGGCGGAGGTGGTGACGGTGCGGGTGTCGCGCGGCTCGCCGTCGTAGAGGCGTTTGAATCGCGAGGAACCGCTGCCGAAGGTGAGGTCGACCTCGTTGAACAGGCCGAAACGCTTGCCGCGGCTCAGGCCAATGTAGTTGCGGTAGAAGAACGATGCCGAGAGGTTGTGAGTGTAGAAGCTCACGTCCTTCAGGTCGAAGTTGAGGTCGTCGTCGAAGTCCATCGACAGGCTGGCCAAGTCGGCGATGCCGCGCGAGTAGTTGATGCGCAGGCCCACCGATTGGTTGGAGCGGATGAAGTAGGAAATGAAGGGCTTGATGGAGTAAATTTTGCCCTTAAAGTCCACATTTTCAAGGATTGAGAGGAACTGCACATCGTCGGTGTTGAGCTCGCCGTAGGATGCGGTGAGGCCGAATGCCCACTTGCCTTTGGGGATGAACAGATAGTTATACAACCCGCGGTCGAAGCGGCCGAAATTGGGCTCTTTGATGATGAGTGGCACGGTGTCGTTGCCCACAATCACCATCTCGTTGAGGTCCTCGGAGGGTTGCGACAATTGCTTGCGCACAACTTCTTGCGCCGAAGCCGAAGCGGCGGCCACAATCAATGTTAGTATGAGTAGAAATTGACGCATGCTTAAATGTAGAATGACACTCCGAAGGTGATGGAGAACAGGTTAATCTTGAAATTCGCACCGGAGATGTCGCGGTGAGCCACCTGCACTTGGTCGGTAATGGACTTGGTGGTGGAGTAGTTGAAGCCGAGCACGCCCACGTTCACTTCCAACGCGGAGTAGTTGTTGAGGAACACAATCAAGCCGGGCGACAGGCCGAGGCTGATGTCGAACGAGCGCTCGTAGGTGCCGGTGAGGTCTTCGCCTACGCCGTTGCAGATTTTGGCTTGGCCGCCGCCGAGTTCGAGTTGCACTTCGTTGATGAGGCCGAAGCGGGTGGAGTGGCCGAACGAGAGGTATTGGCGGAACACGCCGGCCACGTGGTAGCTATGGCTGATGGAGTAGAGATTTTCGATGTTGTATTCGGTGTCGGAGGCGAGAATCACGTCGGCGGTGTTGAGCTGGGTGCGCTGGCGGTTGTAGCTGAAGCGTCCGCCGGCGGCCAAGTTGTCGGCGAAGCAATATAATAATGTAGGGCTGACCTTGAACGAGTACGTGTCGCCGTTGATGTTCTCGAATACGAGAAATTGGTAGTTGTCTTGGTTGCTCTGTGAATAGCTAACCGACACACCACCAATCCATTGGCCCTTCGGCACGAAGGATATTTGCTCGATGTCGCGGCTGAATTGCTCTTGCGCGGCAACCGACAGCGGCAACAGCATCGCCACCACAGCCACGGCAAACCATATCAGCTTTTTGACAAGATTACGCATAGTTACATAGAATTTGACCTGCAAAGATACGAAAAAAAGCCCAAACGGCCAAAAAATCCGTAAAAATAGCCAACTTTGCAGAAAAAATGGCCAAAATACGCCTGAATTACCGAGCCAAACTATCAAAGAATGTCCGGCGATAGCGGGTCAAACGAAAAAATCGAATTCTCGGTGCATTTTTTTGCAAAAAAAATTTGGCAGACAGCAACAAAATCGTTACCTTTGCATCGTAATTCAAAAGCACATTGAAATTATGAAAATCTCAGAACTGATTAAGATTATTTCTAAGGCCGGATGTAGGTTTTTAAGGAGTGGAGGTCGCCACGATATTTGGATAAATTCACAAGGTGATAAATTCCCAATACCGCGACACCAATCCGAAGAAGTGCCGAAAGGTCTTGAGAAAGCAGCAAAGAAATGGGCAGGGGTTGAATGACCCCTCTCATTTTCTTTCTGAAATCAAAAATGGATTACCATAATTTAAAGTGCTTTTGAATTTTAAAATATAAATACAAAAAAATGAAACTACAAGCGCTTGTCGAAAGGAACGACAATAATTTTTACGCTATCACTACCGAGCAACCTGTCGCCGGAAACTACTTCGGCGGCTATGGCTATTCTGTGCAAGAGGCAAAAGCCGATTATATGGAATGTGTTCGTGAAATGATTGAGATGGCGAAAGAGGAGGGTAAGGATGTTCCCAATGTTGAGGACATCGAAATCGACTTTCGGTATGACATTCCCTCATTTTTCAATTTCTTCGATTGGATAAATATTTCTGCGTTTGCGAAGCAGGTTGGAATAAACGAATCGAAAATGAGGGCTTACAAATCGGGATTAGCGACGGCAAGTGAAAAAACCGTTTCAAAAATCCTTCGAACCGTTAAGGCTATGGGAGCGGAATTAAGTTCCGTCACTTTATAGCATCAATGTGCTAAATTACAACTTTTGGCCGAGAAGATATCTTCTCGGCCATTTTTACAATCTAACGTATGGCGTAATTATGTTAATTCGGTTAGGCTGAGATGCGGGATTGGATGCATTGGAGCACGGTGAGGTGGTCTGCGCAGCCGAGCATGTAGATTCGGCCGGAGCGCAGGCGGATGATGAAGCACTCGGAGCCGCGGCCGTAGTATGCGAAGTAGCGGCCAAGTACCTTATTGCTGAACCAACCCCAGTAGCCGAAGAAGCCGCCGGAGCCGCAGATGCGCCATTCGCCCATGGTGGGTTGCACGTCGTCGGCGGAGGCGATGTCGCTCAGCTTGAACGAGCGATGACGCAGCGGAAAGTTCACCGTGACGGCCTCGTCGTCAACCTCCACGCTCAGCGGGCAGAAGTACAGTGCAGGTATAACCGCACCTATGAAAATCAGGCCGATAATGAGGCGAATGACTTGAATTTCGCAGGTGTAAAATGCGGTTGCCATAATGATAATGAATATGGCCGAGATGGCGAGCGACCACGCGCTCAGATTGCATTTGCGTTTGATTCGGTTCATAGCTATGAGATTTTGCTCCAGTCGGCGGAGCGTTTGATTGAGTGGCGAAGGGCGGTGGCGAAGGCCATGTTCTCGGGCTTGCCCAGCATCGGGTCGCAGTCGAGCAGCTCTTCGGCGGCTTGGCGCGCGAGTTGGATGATTTGGCCGTCGGAGGCGAGGTTGGCGATGTGGAGCTCGAAGGGAATGCCGCTTTGCATGGTGCCTTCGATGTCGCCCGGGCCGCGCATTTTCATGTCGGCCTCGGCGATGACGAAGCCGTCGGTGGTTTGGGTCATCAGTTCGAGACGCTCACGGGTGTCTTTGGCGAGTTTGCGCTTTGACATGAGGATGCAGTAGCTGCGGTCGGCGCCACGGCCCACGCGGCCGCGCAACTGGTGGAGCTGCGACAGTCCGAAGCGCTCGGCATTTTCGATGACCATGGTGGTGGCATTGGGCACGTTCACACCCACTTCAATCACCGTGGTGGCCACCAAAATCTGCGCCTCGCCGGAGGCAAACAGCTGCATTTGGTGGTCCTTTTCCGCCGGCTTCTGGCGGCCGTGGACGAAGGCCACACGGTAGGAGCGGAACGTTTCGCAGATGTCCTCGTAGCCCTCGGTAAGTGAGCGTAATTCCAACTTATCGTTCTCATCTATAAGCGGATACACGATGTAGGCTTGGCGGCCTTCGCGCAGCTGTTGGCCGATGCCGTGGAGCACTTGTTGGCGCTGCTCGTCGTAGCGCAACAGGGTGGTGACGGGCTTGCGGCCGGGCGGCAGTTGGTCGATGACCGACACGTCGAGGTCGCCGTACACGGTCATGGCCAAGGTGCGCGGAATGGGTGTGGCGGTCATCACCAACACGTGCGGCGGCGTGGTGTTCTTGGCCCACAGGCGCGCACGTTGCGCCACGCCGAAGCGGTGCTGCTCGTCGATTACGGCCAAGCCCAAGTTGGCAAACTGCACCGGGTCTTCCAATACGGCATGCGTGCCGATGAGGATGTGCAGCGAGCCGTCGGCCAACTGCTCGTGGATTTCGCGCCGCGCCTTGGCGCGGGTGCTGCCGGTGAGCAGTTTGACGTTGATGCCGATGGGTGCCACCATCTGTGAGATGGTTTCAAAGTGCTGAGTGGCAAGGATTTCGGTGGGTGCCATCAGGCAGGTTTGGTAGCCGTTGTCGATGGCCAACAGCAGTGCCATCAGCGCCACCAACGTCTTGCCGGAGCCTACGTCGCCTTGCACTAAGCGGTTCATCTGGTGGCCTGTGTTGACGTCGGCACGGATTTCTTTGACCACGCGCTTCTGGGCATCGGTCAATGGGAACGGCAGGCATTCGTTGTAAAATCGGTTGAAGAAATTGCCCACGAGGGTGAAGCGGAAGCCCTGCGACTCGCCCTTGCGGCGGCGCGAGCGCATGAGCATATCCACCTGAATCATAAACAGTTCCTCGAATTTGAGGCGTTCGCGAGCCTGCTGCAACGCGGCTTGCGACGTGGGGCGATGCACCTCGCGGATGGCGGTGTCGAGCGGCATCAGTTTGTAGCGCTCCATCACCATCGGCGGCAGCGTTTCCCTGAAAACCGGTTGAGAATCAAGCAAATTGCATATCCACTCGTGAATATTACGCGAAGTGATGTAGCGGTTGCGCAGGGTTTCGGTCAGAGGATACACCCCGCGCATGCCTTGGTCCTCGAATGCCTTCTTGGCCGAGTCGATTTCGGGGTGAGCCATCGACCATCGGCTGCCGTAAAGGCTTGGTTTGCCGAAGATTACGTACTCCTCGCCGGTGTGGATGGTCTGGCGGATGTGTTTGATGGCATTGAACCACACCACCTCGATTGAGCCGGTGCCGTCGGTGAATACGCCCACGAGGCGCGTCTTGGCGCCTTCGCCGGCGACGCTGAAGCCCACGAACTTGCCGTAGAGCTGGATGGCCGCGTCCTCCGAGGCGATGTCGCGGATGCGATAGATGGTGGTGCGGTCCACGTAGCTTGTGGGAAAATGGTGCAGCAAGTCGTAAGCAGTGCGGATTTCCAACTGCTTGGTGAGGAGCTCGGCTCGCTGCGGCCCGATGCCCTTCACGTATTGAATTTCTTTGTGTCGAAGCGAGTTCATTGAGCGGAGAGATGCATGATTGCTTCGGCAATGGCGAGGTCGCGCGGGTTGGTGATTTTGATGTTGTCGGGGCTGCCTTCGGTCAGGGCGATGGCGGTGAAACCGGCTGCTTCCATCACCGATGCGTCGTCGGTGAAGGTGGGCTGATAGGGCAGTTGGTACGCCTGTCGCAACAGCTCGGCGCGGAACACCTGCGGCGTTTGCACAGCGCGCAGCAGCGAGCGGTCGACGGGCTTCGACCCGTCGTCGGTGACCATTCGCAATGAGTCAGTTACGGCCACAGCCGGCACGGCACCGTGCACGGTCGGCTCGTTCAGCGCATCCGTAACTGCCTGAATCACAGCTGCCGAGGGTAGGGGACGTGCTCCA
>JBJEKG010000282.1:0-1533 GCA_051878535.1 Muribaculaceae bacterium | reverse complement strand
ATTTTGCAAATATTTTAACACTTTTCTTGCAAATATCTTCAATTTTCGCTAAATTCTTTACAGAAATGCTTCGTTTTGGGTCATTTTATAGTTGAGTGAGCTTTTGGCTCGAAGTAGCAAATTGTATGTGATAGTGATAGGAAAATCGAGGCGGCGATGTCTTCGCAGGCACCGCCGTCTCGTATTAGAATCGCTTATTCAGCGCGTTTGGTCTTTTTGCCATAACCGTATACGGCGGCTGCACCAAGTTCTTCTTCGATGCGGAGAAGTTGGTTGTACTTAGCCATACGGTCGGAACGGCTTGCGGAACCGGTCTTGATTTGGCCTGCGTTGGTAGCAACGGCGATGTCGGCGATGGTAGCGTCTTCAGTTTCGCCCGAGCGGTGGGAGATAACTGCGGTGTAGCCATTGCGTTGAGCCAGTTCTACGGCGCGGAGAGTTTCGGTGAGCGAGCCGATTTGGTTTACCTTAACGAGGATGGAGTTGGCGCAACCGGTTTCGATACCTTTCTTGAGGTATTTAACGTTGGTTACGAACAGGTCGTCGCCTACGAGTTGGCAACGGTCGCCGATGAGGTCGGTGAGAATCTTCCAGCCTTCCCAGTCGTTTTCGGCCATGCCGTCTTCGATAGAGTCGATGGGGAATTGTTCAACCAGGCCTTTGAGGTATTCGGCTTGTTCAGCGCTGGTGCGTTTGGGAGCACCTTCGCCTTCTTTCCAGGTGTAGTCGTAAACGCCGTCTTTGTAGAATTCGGAAGAAGCGCAGTCGAGGCCGATGGTAACGTCCTTACCGGGTACGTAGCCGGCGAGTTCGATAGCCTTAATGATTACCTGGAGAGCGTCTTCGGTGCCGTCGAGGGTGGGAGCGAAACCGCCTTCGTCGCCAACGGCGGTGGAGAGGTTACGTTCTTTGAGCACCTTTTTGAGGTTGTGGAATACTTCGGTACCCATGCGGATGCCTTCTTTGAAGGAGGGAGCGCCGATAGGACGAATCATGAATTCTTGGAAGCAGATGGGAGCATCGGAGTGAGCGCCGCCGTTGATGATGTTCATCATGGGCACGGGCAGAGCGCAGGTGTTGCAACCGCCGATGTATTTGTAGAGGGGGAGGTCGAGGTAGTCGGCAGCAGCCTTAGCCACAGCGAGCGACACACCGAGGATGGCGTTGGCACCAAGGTTGCTCTTGGTATCGGTGCCATCCAATGCAAGCATAGCTTCATCGATTGCGATTTGATCGAGGGCGCTCATACCCACGAGAGCTTGAGCGATGGGACCGTTTACGTTAGCCACAGCTTTGGTAACGCCCTTGCCCATGTAGCGAGCTTTGTCACCGTCGCGAAGTTCGAGAGCCTCGTTTACGCCGGTCGATGCACCGGAGGGTACAGATGCACGGCCTTTGGCGCCGGATTCGAGAATTACGTCAACTTCCACGGTCGGGTTGCCACGCGAATCGAGCACTTCACGACCAATAATTTTTTCAATTTTCATAGTTACAGCTTATTGGATGAAAAGTATGATTGTTTTTACTGTTTTT
>JBJEKG010000281.1:0-1537 GCA_051878535.1 Muribaculaceae bacterium | reverse complement strand
CCGCCAACTCGGCCACCGGTTGGCTCTTCATCGCCCGCCCCTCCACCCGCTACATAGCTCGCGACCCGGTCATCGCCGACTTTGTCCGCTCCATGCGCCTTTAGAGGAATGCATAATGCATAATGCATAATGCATAATAGCCGTTCGCTATGCCACCTCTTCTTTCGTCTCCGGCTATGTAGCCTCGAGGCTTGCCTTGGGGTCTCTTCAGCTGCCCGCTCGGCCAAGCCGAGCCTCCTTCTATCGGAAATTTGCCGCCGCAAAGGAAAAAATTTTGGAGAATTGCAATTTTTCTGCGATTTTCTTTGGCAGTTTGCTTGAAATATCGTAAATTTGCGGCGTACAATTCTAATGGATCGTAAAACCTTACTAAAATTACACGCGTATGAAGAAATTCTACACTCTTATCTGCTTGATTGTCGTGGGTGCGGCCACCATGGGTGCCGCCCCGCTCAAAATGGCCAAACATGTGTCGCGCGGGTCGTCGGCCCCGGTCACTTTGCCCGCCACCAACATCACCCCCGAGGGCTTCACCGCCAACTGGGAAGCATACGCCGGTGCATCGCTTTACCAAGTGATGGTGTTTGAGCCGGTCACCGTGGCGGCCGACGGCGAGTATGCCATCCTCCAAGAGGATTTTTCGCTTGTGAGCAAAGGCAGCACGGTCGAACCCTACGTGCCCGATGATATGTTGGTCGACCTTGACGAGCTCAACTGGGCTTGGACGCCCGACTGGCAAATCTACCTGCCGGTATTCTCCAAAGGCATGGTCGACGGCATCGTCTACTCCCCTTACATCGACCTGACCAACGATGAGGGCCGCTTCAAAGTCACCCTCAACGTGGTGGGATATGCCGGCGCCAAAGTGGTGCTCGAATCCAACGGCTTCGATACTCAAACTCAGGAGTTTACCCTCACCGAAACCGGCGTGAACACCTTCGAGGCCGAGTTCGACAACGGCATCCACGACACCTACCTCTGCTACATCGACTACGGCTTCCCCGACGATGAAGAAGGCACCTACGCCGCCTGCTACGCTTTCCTCGACGACATCACCGTATCGCAGCAGCTCAAAGCCGGCGACACCGCCCTCCGCCTTATCGAAGTGGCTGAAACCGAGGAAGATAGCGGCGCCACTTCGCACGACTTCCCCACCTTGCAATACCGCTACGATGCCACTCACCTCGCCTACGACGTAATGGCCATCAGCGTATACTACAACGACCCCGAGGACCCGTGGGACTACGACGTGTCCTACTCCGACTACTCCGAGCTGCAACCGGTTGACCTCCAGGCCGGTGTGCAATCTGCCGCCGTAGACGATGCCGACGCACCCGTCGAGCTGTTCAATCTCAGCGGCCAAGCCGTCGACGCTGCCACCGCCGCTCCCGGCTTCTACATCCGCCGCCAAGGTAACCGAACTCAAAAGGTTGTAATCCAATAATTTACTTCACTATCCGTGCTGCGACGGCTCGTCGCAGCACGGTCTCAAACCTCAACGCTACATGAAAAAATCTTTACTCACAATGATAATGGC
>JBJEKG010000280.1:0-7353 GCA_051878535.1 Muribaculaceae bacterium | reverse complement strand
TCCGTAAGAAATTTACGAAAATCGCCGCTAAAATTTGCATTTTCCACAATTTAGCGCGGTTCTTTCATGATAGGCTGTGAATCTGTGTCAAAAGTCCTGAATCCGAACACAGCCACCCGACGGACTTTTGACACACTTTATGTGGTTGGTGGTTTAACTATCGGATTTCCAGTCGGAAAGCCGTTTTACGAGGAAGAGGCGAGGCCGGTGGGTGGCCTCGCCTCTTGAGATTGGACTTGGAGCGTTATATGGTTAATCGTTAAGGAATGCGTACTTTTTTGCCGTTGATGATGTAGATGCCGGGGGCGGAGGGGTTGGCCACGGGACGGCCGTAGATGTCGTAGACGGCATCAGAGGCGGGAGCATCGACGGAGATGTTTTCAACGGAGGAGACTACACCGTTGTGGTAGGGGGTGAACACGGTCGGGATGGTGTTGACCAAGCGGAGGTAAGCTTGGTTGGTGGGCACCACGCCGGATGTGTCTTGGAGGTCCCAGTTGTCGGTGTAGGGGTTGTAGAGGAAGAAGTTGTAGCCGGTGTTCTCGGCTTGGGCGCGGAAGTCGGCATCGAGGGCGAGGGGGTCGCTGATGTTGCCGATGAGGGCAGAGCCATCGGGGGTGAGGTCTTGGCCGATGGTAACGTCGGTGGCGGTGAGTGTGACGGCGGTGCGAGCTTTGTTGCAGATGATGTAGCCCACGCCGGGTTCCATGGTGTAAACCGAGGTGAAGTTGATGATGGGGGTGGAGGCTGTGGGTTCGTTGCCGATGTCGAGGTGTTCAACGTTCACGCCTTCGGGCACGTCGCAAGCGAACGGCACGGCGATTGTGCGCCACAGAGCGTCGACATCCACATCCATCGACACGCTGCCGGCAACGAATGGCACGGGCGAGTTGAACGCTACGCCGTCTTGGAGCACGAGGTTTTCGCAGTAGGCATCCACACCTGAGAGCGCGGGGGCTTTAGCGCGTTGGTGGAAGCGCAGTGCCACTTCTTTCTTGCCGGGGTCTTTGGGGTCTTCAGAGCCGCCGGTGCCGACTTCGGTTGTGGGAGTGTTGGTTACTACCACGTAGTTCTCTTGACCGCTTTGCGAGGGGTCGGTGGAGAAGTAGAGCGCGTTGGGAACGGACTGGTAGTCGGTGGAATAGCTGTCGGAGCGGGTGAATTCGCCGTTGACGTAAACGCCGTCGTAAGCGTTAGTGGTGAGCGATTCGGAGTTACCGGTGACGGTGAGCGAGGTCACGCAGGGGTATTCCAAGGTGACGGAGGGGGCGTAGTCGCCCACGTAGACGGAGATGTCGCCTAACGATTGGATAACCAAGCGTTTGAGGTTGCCGAGGTAGCTCTTGCCACCCATTTCGCCCAAGAGGGAGAAGGTGGTGGGGAGGGTGAGCGATTCGAGAGCGTAGCAGTCGTAGAAAGCGTATTCTTCCAATACCTGGAGGTCGCGGCCGAGGTCAACGTCGCGCAGGTTTGAGCAGCCCATGAAGGCGCCTTCGCCCACGGTGACGCACTTGGACGAGAGCACCACAGCGGTGATGTTGGAATTGTTAGCGCAAGCCATGTTGTCGACGCGGGTGACGGTTTCGGGCATAGTCAGCGTTGAGATGGACTTGCCGGCTGGGACAGCGATGAGGGTGGTTTGGTCCTTGTTGTAGAGGGAACCGTCAACTGCTGAGAAGTAGGGATTGTCTTCGCTTACCGAGAAGCGTGTGAGACCGGTAAAGTTTTGGAAGAATTCGCCGAACTTGATTTCGGTGCCGTTGGCGTCTGTGTTGGAGATGTTTTGGCCAAAGGAGAACGATGTGAGCTGCGAGGGGTCGCTGCAGAAGTAAGCATCGGTGAAGTACTTAACGGATGAGGGCAGGCTTGCGGATGTGCTTTCGCCGAGGTCAGCCATAAACAAGTGGCCGGTGCCGGCATTGTAGAGGTACTCGGAAGTCTTGGTGAGAGCGGTGTTGCCTGATGCGATGGTGATATTGGCGAGGGAGCGACCACAGCCTTGGTTGCCGATGTAAGCTACACTCTTGCCCACCTTAACCGCGCCGGTAAGGTTCCAACCGAATGCGCCGGCGCCCACATAGGTGACGTTGTCGGGGATGGTTACCTCGGTAATTTTGGAGTTGGAGAAGGCTCTATCGCCGATGTATTGGAGCGAGGAAGGCAGTGTGACTGCTACGAGGTTTTCTTCGTATTTGTAGGTATAGCTGTAGGGGATTGCACCGGCGACGATGGCCACGGTGCCGGCGGCCACGTTGAGGGTGTAGTTTGGCTCCATTTCCCCTTTGAAGCTGATGAGGCGGTTGGCAAGGTAAACCGGGCCGTCGGGTTGGTTGCCCATCCACTTGGTTTCGGCGAATGCATCCTCACCGATGATGGTTGATGAGCTGACGATGGATACGCTGCTGAGGTTGGAGCAGTAGTAGAAGGCGGATGCACCCACTTCTTTGGTGTTTTGGCGGATGGTAACGGAGGTGAGGCCGCTATATGAGAACGAGTATGACTCGATGCTTTCGATGGTTGAGGGGAAAGCAATGGAAGAGAGCGCGGAGCAACCGGAGAATGCGCTTGAACCGATTGCTTTCACACCTTCTTCAAAGGTGACGTTGGCGAGAGAGCTGCAATTTTGGAATGTTTGCTCGTCGATACGCTCGATAGTGCCGGGGATGGTGATGGTGGTGAGCGAGGATTCGGTGAAGGCGGCGGGACCGAAAGCGGTCATTGTGGTGCTGCAGGTGACCGATTGCAGGTTGGCGCAGTTGCTGAATGCCATGATGCCGAGGGAGGTGACGCCTTCGGGGATGGTGTAGCTTTCGGCATCGCGCTGAGCGGGATATTGGTAGAGGATGGTACCGTCTTTGCTGAAGAGCACACCGTCGACCGCCTTGAATTTGGGATTACCGGCGGCCACGATGATTTCCTGCAGGCCGGTGCCGAGGTTCATGCCGTAGTAGCCGGAGGAGGTGTTACCCATGGATGGGATGGTTTCCAAGGTGGAGGGCAGGGTGACTTTGGCGATGTTTTCGCCGAGTGCTTCCTTGCCGATTTTGACGAAGCCTTCTGGGACAACGAACTCGGTGACGCCGGTGCCGGCGAAGAAGTAGCTTGGCAGGGCAATCATTTTGCTACCTTCGGCAAAAGTAACTTCGGTGAGGTTGGAGCAACCGAAGATGATGCCTTGGCTGGGGTCGTCGGAGCCGTCGAAGCTGACCACCAACGGCGGCACGCACAGCGAGGTGAGCGCTTGGTTATAGGCGAAGGCGGCCGGACCGATTTGGGTGATGGAGTTAGGCAGATCGAATTGCGCCACGGCTGTGCCGGCGAATGCTTCGCGGCCGATGGAGGTGAGGTTAGCGGGCAAGGTTACGGATGTGAGCTCGCTGCAGCCGGAGAGGAACCGGTCGGGGATAGCAGTGAAGCGGTCGGGGATGACCATAGACTGAACTTTTGAGTTCATCAACAGCGCGTTGGGCAGGGTGGTGACGCCATCGGGGATGGTGAAGGCGGTGAACCCGGTGTTGGAGAAAGCGTTGTTGCCGAGGGAGGTGGCTTTGGCGCAGTCGATGGATTGCAGGGCGGAGCAACCGTCGAAGCAACGCTCGCCGAAGAAGGTAACGTTGGCGGTGTTGATGGTGGCCAGAGATTCATCGTAAAGGAACGCATTCGTCCCGATTTCGGTGAGGTTCGGGCCTAAGGTTACTGTGTGGAGCGCATCGCAACGGCCGAAGCACTGTTCGGGCAGGGCGGTGATGCCGTCGGGAAGGGTGATGGATTCCAAGGCGCTGCAGTAGTCGAAGCAATAAGCGGGCAGTTCGGTCAGGCCGGAAGGCAGATTCACGGTCTTCACGCCGCTGCCGGTGCAGAAGCGGGCTTCGATGGTGGTGACGCTCTCGGGTAAAGTGAGCGAGGTGAGGGCGGTGCAGTTGCCGAAGGCGTATTCGCACACGGTGGTGGTGCCTTCGTTGAGGGTGACCGATTCCAATGCCGCGCACTGGTCGAAGACGTATTTGCCGATTACCTCCACCGAGCCGGGGATGGTGATGGTGGTGAGCGCTTTGCCTTTTTGGAAGGTATTAGCCTCGATAGTTGTCACCGTCGCGGGGATTTTTATCTCGGTGATGTACTCGGTGGCAATAAAGCTCCTCATTGTTGTAGTGGTGAAGGTGACGCCATCGAATTCTACGGTTCCGGGGACGTCCAATACGGTGTTGTCGCCTGTTTTACCGTAATCGTAGCGGCGATCTGTGTAAAGTTCAATGGAGGTGGTGCCGGTGCTGTTGGCCTCATCCAAAGTGAGGACCTTGCACTTGAACAAGTAGGATGATGTGTAGCCGGAAGTTGCGGTGGTGCCATCTAAGAGTACGTAGAAGTATGAGCCGACGCTCACGGCAGCGTTTGCCGCGAGCATACACAGCAGAGCCAATAGCAGAGCCAACGGCCGGGCAAAGAGCATGGATTTTGGTGTAGAGCTGTTCATAAGCAAGTAGTTTGAAGGTGTTTTGTTTGCAAAGTTACGGAAATGAGCCGGTTAAGCAGTTGTCAAAACCTTACAAACGCTTGTGAAAAGCTTACAAAATTAGTGGAGAGCGGAGAGCGGGGGCTTCGCTAAAGCTCAGAGCCGAGACAAAAAAAGGTGGGCGGGTTTCGCCGGAGACGAAAAGAAGGGGTGGGCTGCGGGGCGGTTATTTTGTGGTGGCGTTGAGGCGGTATTGGGTGGGGGAGACGCCGTAGACGCGTTTGAAGGCGTGGGAGAAGGCGGAGGCGTCGTCGAAGCCGCACAGGAGGGCGACTTCGCTGATGGGGCGGTTGGTGTCGAGCATCAGAGTGTCGGCGGCGCGTTCCATTTGGATGGCGGAGATGAACATTTTGGGCTGTTGGCCGGTGGCATCGCGCAAGCGGCGGCGGAAGGTTTGTTCGGTGAGGTGGAGAGCGGCGGCGATGTGAGCCACGTCAGCTTGGCCGTTGGCAAGACCTTGTTCAACGGCTTCGACCACGCGTTGGAGGAAGGCGGATTGGTCGTCGGATTGCGTGGCTGGTGCTTCCACCGGCTTGGCAACGGTTGGGGTGGACATCTGCTCGCGGATTTGGTCGACTTCGGCGATGAGTTGCTGCATGGCGAGGCGGTGGCGGCGGGCGGTGCGGCGTGCAATGAGGAGGCCGACGATGATGAGCACAGCCACAATGGCAATACCAATGCAGATGTCGCGGCGGTGTGCGGCGCGAATCTGCTGATTTTCAGCGGCTAATTGGTCGGTGTCGAACTCTGCCTTGAAGCGGGCGAGGGATTCGGCGGTGGCGGTGGAGTATAGCGAATCGCGCAGAGCGTTGAAGCGTTCGAGTTCGATGCGAGCGCTGTCGCTGTTGATGTCCCAGTAGGCGTTGTAAAGTGCTTGGTGTGAGTGAGTTAGATTGTATAAGTCGCCCATCTGTTCAAACATTTGAGCGGCTTGGCGCAGGTGTGGAATGGCATCGGCGTGTTTGTGTTGGTGGATGAGGCAGAGGCCGAGCTGATTGAGGGAGATGGCCACCGAGTGGCTGTTGCCGGCTTCGGTGAGCATGGGGATTGCGCGGCGGAGGGTTGCTTCAGCCTGGGCGTAGTCCTCGAGGCCGATGAGGGCGGCGGCTTTCTGCGACAGGCGGATGGCGGCACGCGGCATGCGGCCTTGGGCGGAATCGAGGGCGAAGGCTTGCGAAGCATAGTCCACGGCTTCGGCATCGCGGCCGAGTTTGTGGTACACTTCCGAAGCCATACCGAGTAGAATAGCTTTGCGAGCGGGATTGTTGGCTTGGTCGGCGTAATCGAGACCTTTAAGTATGTAATGTTCAGCCTCTTGCGGCTGGTCGGCGGCCATGTATGTGCCGGCCAAGACGTTGAGGATTGACGAAATTTCGTCGGGGTCGTTCACCTTTAATAATATAGTGAGGGCTTGCTTGCCGTAGTCGGCGGCGGATTCAAACTCGGCCAAGCGCACGCAGACGATGGCCACGAGTTTAAGGCAGTAGGCTTTGTCGAGGTTGTCGTAGCGAAAATACGGCAGCGAGCGCAGAGCTAAGTCCTTGGCGGATTGGTAGTTCTGCAGTTCATTCTGCACTTCGGCGCCCCAATACCACACCTGCTGGCGCAGCGAATCAACCGGGGTGCCGGCGGCGAAGTGGATGGGCTCGTCGCCGGGGAACACTTTCTCCACGTATGCGAAGACGTCGTTGGCCGCTTGTGCGGAGGTTTGATTGTGGTCAAACCTTTGCATAAGTTGGTCGAATTCAGCGTCTTGCGCGGCAATGTTGAAGCATAGCGACGTGAAGAAGGAGCAGAGAAGGAGGGTGAGCCGTGGTGTCAAATTGTTCATAGTGTAGGTTGGTTGTTGGGCGTGGATTCGGTGGCAAAGGTACAAAAAATTTGGTAACGTTGGCAAAAAATCTGTAAAAAAGTCGAAAAATGCGGTTTTTTGTTGTATCTTTGCAAAAAATCTCAGATAACGATATGAAATTCTCTTATTTACTGATGGCAGCTGCCATGTTGGCGCTGTCGGCTTGCGGCAATAAGAATGCGCAAGTACCCGAAGGCCAAGACGGTCAAGCGGAACAAACTGAGGAAGTGGCCGGCGAAGTAACCGGCAGCGTGATTGTGCTCACCGGCGATTCGGGCTACACCCCCGACATGAAGGTCGAGAAGGTGACCGTGCTCGACTTCAACGCCACCTGGTGCGGCCCGTGCCAGAAGCTCCACCCGGTGTTCGATGCCTTATCGGCCAAGTATTCAAATGTGGAGTTCGTGTCGGTTGACGTCGACGTAAACCCGAAGACCGCCGAACTGTTTGGTGTTTCGAGCATTCCGCAAGTGACGATGATTGCCCCCGATGGCCGCACCAAAACCTTCGTAGGCCTTGAAGACGCAATCTATCCGTTGGATAATTTCCAAAAGACCTTGGACGATTTCATCGCCGGTAAATGAAGGTAGGTGAAATCCTGAAAGCTGCACGTGAGCGCCTCAAAATTGAGGCGCTCAATGCTATGCAACAGGCTGTGTGGCAGAGCCGTGGGGAGCGGATGGTGGTGCTGTCGCCTACAGGCTCGGGCAAGACAGTGGCCTTTGCCGGCGCGATGTTGCAACGGCTCAGCGGCGGCGAGCATCAGCTGCCGGCGGCCTTGGTGTTGGCACCTTCGCGCGAACTGGTGATTCAAATCGGCGAGGTGCTGCGCTCGTTGGCGCGCGGGCTGAAGGTGGCCACGTTCTACGGCCGCCACGCCATGGCCGACGAGGTGAACACCCTCTCCGGCCACCCCGACATCATCGTGGCCACGCCGGGCCGTTTGCTCGACCATTTGCAGAAGGGGAATGTGGAACCTTCGGCTTTG
>JBJEKG010000279.1:0-1547 GCA_051878535.1 Muribaculaceae bacterium | reverse complement strand
TGCGCATTTGGAACGAGTGGGCGCGTGAAGATGGCGACCTTGGACCCATCTACGGCCGCCAGTGGCGCGCATGGCCCGATGGTAAAGGTGGTCACATCGACCAAATTGCGCAAGCCATCGAGGACATCAAGCACAACCCCGACTCACGGCGCATAATCGTCAACGCGTGGAACGTGGCGCAGTTGCCCGAGATGGCGTTGGCGCCGTGCCATGCCTTCTTCCAGTTCTACGTGGCCAATGGGCGGCTGTCGCTGCAACTTTACCAACGTAGCGCCGACTCGTTTTTAGGCGTGCCGTTCAACATCGCCTCCTACGCGTTGCTGACGATGATGGTGGCGCAGGTGTGCGGCTTGGAGCCGGGCGACTTCGTCCACACCTTGGGCGATGCGCATCTCTACCGTAACCACTTGGAGCAGGCACGCTTGCAACTTACTCGCGAGCCGCGACCGCTGCCGCGGATGATTATCAATCCTAACGTGCGGAATATCAACGATTTCACCTACGAGGACTTCACCCTCGAAGGCTACGACCCACACCCTCACATCAAAGCCGAAGTAAGCGTATGAGCAACCTGACTATCATTGTGGCCATTGGCCTGGACAACGCTATCGGTCGCGAAGGCGGCTTGGCGTTCTATATCTCCGACGACCTGCGACACTTCAAGGCGCTGACGATGGGGTACCCGATTATCATGGGCCGGAAGACGTTTGAATCCTTGCCCAAGGGGGCGTTGCCCGGACGGCGCAACATTGTTATCACGCGCAATGCCGAGTTTGCGGCGGCGAATGTGGAGATGGCGCCGTCGCTGGAGGCTGCAATCGCTATGACGGAGGATGCCGAGCAGGCGTTCATTATCGGCGGCGGTTCGGTGTATGCGCAGGCTATGCCGATAGCTAACACGCTTGAAATCACCCATATAGAAGCTACTGATCCGCAGGCGGATACCCACTTCCCGGCCATCGATCCGCAGCTGTGGGAGCTTGTGAGCGAGACTGAGCCGACGGTGGATGGGCGCTCGGGACTGACCTACCGGTTCGCAACCTATCGGCGGCGATAGCAGGCGAGCAGTAGCTCGAAGCAGATTCAAAAGGGCTGCGCGGCGAAAGCTGTGCGGCTTTTTTGGCGGTTAGCGGGCGGATTTTTTGCGGCGGGTGAGGAAGTCGCCGAGCCAGAGGCCGCCGAGGATGAGGACGATGCCGAGAATGCCGATGAGGGTGACGGGTTCGCTCAGGAGAATTGCGGCGGCGATGAGGGTGACAATCGACTGGAGGTACATGTAATTGTTGGCCTTGATGGCGCCGACTTTCTTGACGGTCTCGGCCCAGAGCATGAAGCCGATGAGCGAAGCGCCGAGGCCGAGGAAGAGGATGTTGCCGATGGCCACGGGGTTGGTGAGAATGTCAGCGGGCGATTGCACCGGCTCGAGAAACACGAAGGGCAGTGCGGTGATGATGCCGTAGAAGAAAGTTTTGCGGGTGATGAACCACACGTCGTAGTTGGCATTGAGCTTGCGCAGGATGATGGAGTAGATGGCCCAGGAGAGGGAC
>JBJEKG010000278.1:0-7447 GCA_051878535.1 Muribaculaceae bacterium | reverse complement strand
ATTATCATGGAGCGAATCTGCTCCACGGTGCGGAATTTATCGTTGACGGTGAGACGCACACGCCGCGGGCCGTTGTCGTAGTAGCCTGTGTAGCACACCTCATTCTGGCCGTTGAACGTGGCCAAAATCTCGGCCGGCGACACGCCCAAGGTGGCCATGCGCTCCGTTTTCAGTTCTATATTGATGCACTCTTGCCGCACACCATACAGCAGCACGCGACCCACCCCGGGGATGTTGGTGAGTTCGCGTTGCACCAATCGAGCATAGTCGCTCAAACGTTTATGCTCGATGCCGTCGCCGGTGAGCGCGTAAAACATACCGTATACATCGCCGAAGTCATCCTGCACGGTGGTTGAAGTGCCCGAGGGCACTGCGGTGTCGCCCACTTTGCGACGCAGCATGTCCCAGCACTGCTCCACCTCGTCGTCGGGAGTGATACTCTTGAGGGTGACCTGAATCAGCGCCATGTCGGCATACGACCACGACTGCACCTCGTCCACCTGCGCTATGGTGCGGATGTTCTTCTCGATGGGTTCGGTCACCTCCATCTCCATCTCGTGAGCCGACGCCCCGGGGCGCACGGCCACCACCATGGCCATCTTCACCTTGATTTCCGGGTCCTCGAGCTTGCTCATGCTCCACGCGCCGTACAGGCCGCCCAACAGGAGCACCGCCACGATGAAGTACACCAGCTTGCGGTTATCGTATGCCCATTTGCCAAGGTCAATCATAACAAGCCTCCTACGTTAGTGGATGATGCTTGCGGCAGAGGGTGCACGCGCTGCCCCTCCGAGAGCGAGTGCACACCCGCACTCACCACGCGTTCGCCGCCTTGCAAACCGTTGCTCACCGAAGCCGAGCCGTCCACGTGGAGCACCTCTACGGTCACTTCTCGAGCGGTGACCGTGGAGTCAGCGTATACCCACACCATCGACCGACCCTCGCGCTCAAACAGCGCCGCCGAAGGGATGGTGACCGAGGTGTCCGCACTGGTGGATTCAGTTGCGTTGAATTGCACCGACACCATCACGCTCATGCCCGGGGTGGGGCGCTCGGCCACGGTCGAGGGTACGGCCAAGCGCACCGAGTACAGGCCGTTGGCGTTGGCCTGCGGAGCGTAACTGATTAGCGGCAAGCGTGTGGCCTCGGCGTCCGCCCCAAAGCGAGCGCTGAAGCCTGCAATGTGCTGCCGATTGCGATATGCCGATGCCGGAAGGTTGATTTCTACCTCCGGAGCACCCGCCGAGATGAGCATCACCACCGGCATGCCCGCGCTCACCACCGACGGCGGCTCAAACAGCCGTCGCTGCACGTAGCAGTCGAACGGAGCCGTCAACCGCGTGTATTCCAACTGATTGCGAGCATTGTCCAACTTAGCCGTAATCTGCTGCAAGCCGTAGCGCGCCTTGTCGTAAGCATCGGCGCTGACCGCGCTGTCGCCCCACAAGCGGATGACGCGGTCGGCCTCGGCCTTCACCTTGTTGTATTCAGCCAAGGTTGCATCATATTGCAACTGATAGTCGCGCGGGTCAAGCTCCGCCAAGAGTTGACCGGAGCGCACGTATGCCCCCTCCTCGGGAAGCACCCGCAGCAAGTTGCCGCTCACCTTGAATGCCATATTCACCTCCTCGGCCGCCTTGACGCGACCGGGATACTCCGACACAGCGCCCGTGGTGCCGCTCTCCACCGTGAAGAGCTGCACCGCCACCGAAGCATCCGCTTCCGCATCAGAGCGCTTGCACGCCGCAGTAGCCACCAACGCCACTGCCGTAGCCATTGTCCATATTCGATTTTGCCACATAGTCTATCTGTATTATTTTCAGAGTGCAAAGTTAAGCAAATCAGCCCGATTGCGATGTATCCGTTTGGTCAAAAAATTGTCCTAAAAGTACTTTTTTGACCCAACTATGACCCATCCCAACGTATAAACGTATTTTCACACCACATTGTTCGCCGACTTCCGCCACCGCAAAAACAGTGTCGAAGAGTAAGAGGCGTTTGCAAGTGTCCTTGAAAAGATGTAACTTTGCACTCAAATTCAATGAACATGAGCGCTCGCAACACCACCTTCTCCATAATCAAAGCATTAGCCATCATCTTGATGGTCGTAGGCCACGCCGAAGCCCCGGAGCTGGTCACCAACTTCATCTACACCTTCCACATGCCGGTGTTCTTCATCGCCGCAGGGTATTTCTTTCAACGTAAATACTTGCAGCAGCCGTGGGAGTTCTGCGCTAAGCGCTTCCGCGGGCTGTACGTGCCGATGGTGAAGTGGAGCGTGATGTTTTTGCTGCTCCACAACGTGTTCTTCTACTTTGGCATCCTCAACGAGCAGTACGGCAACTGGACCGGCGGCGTCACACACCCCTACTCGTGGCATTCGGCCTTGCAGCGGTTGTTGCTCATCGTCACCTCGATGAGCGGCTACGACGAGTTCATGGCCGGCGCGTTTTGGTTCTTCCG
Source organism: Muribaculaceae bacterium (assembly GCA_051878535.1). Classification (GTDB taxonomy): domain Bacteria; phylum Bacteroidota; class Bacteroidia; order Bacteroidales; family Muribaculaceae; genus CAG-873. The sequence goes on along the minus strand of JBJEKG010000278.1, from coordinate 4,984 downwards.
CGGGCTGTTGGTGGCCTCGATAGTGTTCATGGTGCTGTACAAACTGCTCGACGAGCGCACGCGGCTCACCCCCACTCAATCGGTGAGCCTCATTGCAGTGGCCACCCTCGGCTTCGCAGCGTTGTTCATCGCCAACCGGCTCAAGCTGTCGTTCATTCCCAACGGCGGCATGCGCGAGATTTGGGGCGTGCTGTTCTTCGCCGTCGGTGTTCTGTTTCAAAGGGTAGAGCACCGACTGCCGCGGTCGCTGTGGATAGCCGCCGGATGTGCCGCACTGCTCACCGGTGCGGCCATGCTGCATCTGCACGGAATGAACAACCGCGGTGAGTTGCTCGATGTGCTCACGCTGCCGCTCACCGGCTGTGTGGGCTTCGTGATGCTCTACATCCTTGCCGCCAAGCTCGATGGGTGGTGCACCGGCCGAGTGCACCGCGTGCTCACCTACATCGGCAACAACACCGTGGCCGTGTTCGTATTCCACATCATCGCCTTCAAGGTGGTGAGCCTGCTCAAGATATGGTACTACGGCCTCGACTTCGGCCAAATCGGCTGCCACATGGTCATCCACTACAACCACACCGACTTCTTCTGGGTGCTCTACTCGGTGGTGGGCGTAGCGCTGCCACTGCTCTGGCTGGCCGCCTACCGCCGCCTCCGCTCCCGCAAGAATTATTTTTGTGAAAAGATTTGGAAATCACAAAAATAAATCGTAACTTTGCAAAAAATACGTAGCACTATGGAATCAAACGGAACAATTCGTATCACAAACCCTTCCGTAGCACTTGTCTCTTTCATCGAAAAAGCTCTGCTACGAAAGAAAGAGCGCATGGACAAGATGCGCCAAGAAATGTCATGTCCCAAATCACCTAAATAAAGTGATAAACCACAGTATAAATAATACTTTCTCAGATACCGAGGGCAATCATTTAATGGTGGCCCTTGATTTTTGCGATGACCAATACAAGCTGTTAGCACTTAATATTCCGGAAGAATTCATTGATGTTGAAGTCTGTGAAATAAGCATCGAAAAGTATTATCTCGATAAGGGTATCCACTTCTCAGCCTTCTTCAAAATGGGTTCATGGTTGATGCAACAGTTTAATCTTCACCCAAATGCAATATTTACATACGTTTGTGCTTTGGGTGATTTAGATACAAATCACAGCAATTATAAGCCACAATTTTATCGTTGGAAACTATTTAACACCATCCAAAAGCGTTTAAAGCTGGATGGTGTATTAGTCCAAGATGTTGTTATTGGCGATGATGATAACTGCATTTATGCCAAAGCATTTTACCGAGAATCTCATCGACCAATTATACATCTGATTACAACCTATCTTACAGATAAGGACTAAAATTCACATCTCCGGTGTATGGCTTCCAGGCGGAGGAGGTAGCGCTTGGCGGCGGGATGGCCGGCGTAGTTGCCCACGGAGCCGTTGGCGGGCAGCACGCGGTGGCAAGTGATGAGGATGGAGAGCGGATTGGCGGCGATGGCCGTGGCCACAGCTCTGACGGCTGTGGAGCGGCCGATGGCTGCAGCTACCTGTGAGTAAGTGGCGGTGGTAGAGTAGGGGATGCACCGCAAAGCATCCCATACGGTGCGTTGGAAAGCCGTGCCGCCGGGGTTGAGTGCCACGGTGAACTCGCGTCGCTGTCCGGCAAGGTATTCGTGCAACTGTCTTACCGCCTCGCTCACAATGCTGTCGCCGCCAACGCTCTCGCGCACCAAGGAGAGGTCGTGACGGCCATGGAGCCAGTCGCACAGGTACACACCGCGGTCGTCGGCCGCCACGATGAGCGTGCCGACTTCGCCCACTTCTACTGTTGCAAACCGTCCATTCATAGTAGTTTGAGTGCGATGGCCGCGCAGGCTTCGGCATCAGCCAGCGCGTGGTGGTGATTCTTCATATTGTACCCGCAGTAGGCCGCCACCGTGTCGAGTTGGGTGTTGGGCAAGGGCAAGTGAGCGCGCCGGGCAGCGCGGCAGGTGCACAGGAACTCGTAGCCGGGGTAGTCCATCCGGTGCTCGGCAAAGGCCGCACGCAAGCACCCGCTGTCGAACGGTGCGTTGTGCGCCACCAAGGGTAACCCCTCAATCAGCGGTGCAATCTGCGCCCACACCTGCGGGAAGTCGGGCGCATCCTCCACATCGCGCATACGCAAACCGTGCACGCGCGTGTTCCAATACTGAAAATAGTCCGGTTGCGGATAAATCAGGCTGTAGAAGCGCTCCACAACCACCCCGGAGCGCACCACAACCACGCCAACGCTACACACACTCGAAGGGTAGCGGTTGGCCGTCTCAAAATCGATTGCAGCAAAGTCGTTCATGCCGCAAAGTTACGGATTATTTTCCATTTCGCGAAATTCTTGGCCGAAGATGGTGCATAAATGCCGAAAAATTCGTAAATTTGCAGGTTAATTGTACTGCATGAAGCTGTTTAAGCAAATATTACGCGCTGTGATTGTAACACTACTGCTGCTGGTGGTAGTGCTGCCGGTGTCGGTCTACGTGGTGGTCAGCACGCCCTGGGCGCAGGAGAAAATCCGTGCTGTGGCGGAGTCGGAACTGTCGCAAGTGCTTGGTTCGCAAGTGAATATCGGCCGTGTGGAGTATCATCCGTTCAACACGCTGCAACTTGAGTCCATATCAGTAGCCGACGACAAAGGCCACACAGCGCTGAGCATCGCCAAGGTGGCTGCACGCTTCGAGCTGTGGCATTTCCTGCGTTCGCGCAAGTTCATCTTCGACTACGCGCTTGTGGACGGCTTGGACGTGCGGCTGTATCGCCAATCAGTCGCCGCGCCGCTCAACGTGGCCGGCATCATCGACCGCTTCCGCCCCAAAGAACCCAAGCAACAGCCCAAGGAGTTTGAGTTGCGAATCTCCACCATCCTGATTCGCAACGCACACCTCAGCTACGATGTGCTCGACCGGCCCGATACACCCGGACGGTTCAACGCAAATCACCTTGACGTGAGTGATTTGCAGTTGTACGCCTACCTGCGCAATGCCTCGCCCCACGGAGCGGACGTGCAGGTGGAGGAGTTGTCGCTGCGCGAGCAGTCGGGGTTTGAGTTGACAGCGCTGAGCACCGACGCCGTGGTCACCGACAGCCTCATCGACTTGCGTGAGTTGCGCATCGCCCTGCCGCAATCGCAGGTGGAATTGCAACCGCTGTCGCTGCGCATCAACGGATTCAGCGACATCGTGCCCGCCGCCCGCGCCGCCACGCTGCGACTCGCTACCGCCTCTGAAGCCACCATCAGCACTGCCGACCTCACCGCGTTCGTGCCTGCATTCGAGCAGCTGCAGCGCACCGTGAGCGCTCGCTTTGCCATCACCTCCGCCAACGACGTCATCACCGTAGACACCCTCGAAATAGGTGATAGCTTTGGTTCAAGTATTTCGTTACAAGCTTCTGTAAACCAGCCATTTGAATCAGATAGCTTACAGCTTCACGTTAACCAACTCGATGCTACTCTCACTGCCTCTGATTTGCGGTCGGTGAGCGCTCTGTTGCCTCGCAAAGCCGCTACATACATCTCCCGATTAGGAGGAGTGCACGTTGCCGCCGTCGGTAGCGGCAACGTGCGCCAAGCCGATGCACGTGCCACTGTCTACGCTGCCGGAGCCACCATCACCGTCAACGGTCATGCCGCGTCCGCCAACCGCTTCCGCACATTCACCTTCGACGTGTCGACCACCGTGGACCGCCTGCCCGCCGGTACGCTCCTCTCCGTGCCCGACCTCGGTGCAGTCACCGCCGCCATCGATGCCGACGGCACATACGCCGGCAAAGCCACCGCTGCCAACGTCAGCGCAGTGGTCAGCAACCTCACCTACCGCGGATACACCTACTCAGCCATCAACCTCGATGTCGCCCTCTCCGCTCTCCACTCTCCGCTCTCCGCTTCCATCACTTCCGACGACCCCAACGCCGCCTTCGACCTCAACCTTGCCCTTTCCGCTCTCCACACCCCGCTCTCCGCTACCATCGCGCTCGACCTCAGCCGCTTGGACCTCAACGCCCTGCAGCTGTCGCAGAAGTACCCCGGCTACGCCCTCAGCGGGGCGCTGGATGTCAATGCTGCGATGCACGACACCGACCACATCTACGGCGAGGTGACCGCTCGCAACCTCGACCTGCGCGATGCCGACCGCAACGGTATCTCCATGCGCTCGTTCGAGCTGTCGGTGCAACCCCTCACCACCGACTCGCTCTCAACAGCCATCACCATCGCTTCCGACTACCTCAACGGCTCCATCACAGGCGAAATCACCCCATCAACGTTGGCAGCCACCTTCCAAGACATGGCCGCACACGTGGCTCCTAACCTCATCCCTCACGATGAAGAGCGCCACCAACGCGTGACCACTTCGCACAACCTCTTCGACATCGACCTCACCCTCTCCAATGCCGAAGAGCTCTCCGACTTCCTGCATCTGCCGGTGCGCCTTATCTACCCGGTCGACATCCGCGGCTCGGTGGATGGAGCCAACGGTCAAGCCGTAATCAGCATCGATGCTCCCTATCTGCAGCAGGGCGACAACATCATCGACTCCACCGTGTTGGCTGCCACAATCAACGCGCCGGCCAATACTGCCACCGTCTACGCCACCACTCACACACCCACCAAGAAAGGCCCGATGAACGTGGTGCTCGGCGTAAGCGGCTCGAACAGTACATTCCGCACAGCCATCGACTGGGAAATCGAGCGCGCCGTGCCTATCAACGGCACCATCAACTTCTCCACTGCCTTGAGCCGCTCCGAAGCCGGTTCGATGTGCGTGTCGACCGACTTCCATCCCGGTCAAATCAACTTCGGCGACGAGATTTGGCACATCAACCCATCGAATGTGACGTGGTGCGACAACACGCTGTCAGTCACCGACTTCGCTATGCACACCGAGTCGCAGGCCATCACCATCAGCGGCGTGGGTTCCGCATCCATCGACGATGTAATGTATGTGGAC
>JBJEKG010000277.1:0-7451 GCA_051878535.1 Muribaculaceae bacterium | reverse complement strand
AAGGTGAGGTAGACCACCCGGCGGTTGCGGTGTTTAATCCGCCATATCGCCTCCGGGAAAAGGAGGCGATACAGCAGAGGTGGACGTTCGATGAGCATCGGTGCGGACTATTTAGCGAAGTTGCTCCAGACGTTGATGTCGAAACCGTAATGCTTGGCCAACTCGTTCGACAGCGTCATGGGCTCGATGCCGGCGGCCTCGTGAGCGGCGAGGGTGCGCAGGGCAGCATTGAGCACAGCGGCACTCTGACCGCCGGCTTGCGGCAGCACTTCCTCAATCTGAGCGCGGGTGTAGCCGTCGATGTAGAGCATCACCGGAATCATGGCATTCATATCGTCGGCGGTGCGTTCAGCCCATGAGGCGAGGATTTCGGCGTTAGCTTCGGGGTTCTCTTGGAGCTTGCGCAGGATGGCGATACGATTGAGCATCTGCACGGCGGTGCCGAGGTTGTCGATGATGTAGTAGTCGTAACCCATCAGGCGGCGCTGCGAGCTTTGGAGCGAGGCCACGTATTTGAGCATCTGCACATAGTCCACAACGTGGTCATTGATGAGGCGTTCGGCTTGGTCGAGGTCGGCACGGTTGCCGGTCTTGACGTAGAGGTCGTAGAACGATTCGGCCATGTACATCACCACTTCGCCATCGATGCGGCAGGCCGCATCGGGCAGCTTCTCGAGCATGGTGATGAGCAGGGCGCGAGCCATGTCGTAGCGAGTGTTCATCGGCAAGCCTTCGGGCGCGTGAGCCTTGGCCCAAGCGGAGGCAGGCCGGTCGCCGGAGCGATAGAGCGAGCGCACCACTTCCAGCAGCGACGAGCGGGTGGAAGCCACCATGCGGCGGACGGTTTCGTCGAGATAGAGCTTCTCGGGATGCTCGCAGTCGAGGCCGCCCCAGCGGAACTTGCCCATCACGTTTTCGTAGGCGGTTTCAACCACCGGCGACACGGGCGCATTGAAGAACGGGGTGACTTGCTGGGCCATGCCGGTGGTGTACATATAGGGCGAGAGGCCGAGGTAGTAGCTGGTGGGCACGGTGGCGCAGAAGTACACGGGGCGGTCGAAGTTGTTGGCCACTGAGTTATCCAAGAAGTCGAGCGAGGCCACGTTGCCGAGGGTGAGGCCGCCCTTGCCGGATTTGCGGCAGTAGGCGTCGAGGTCGGTAAAGATGTCGCCGAGGGAGCTGAGCATAGCCGAGTCGGTGGGGTTTACGTGGAAGCGCTGAACGGCGGCGGCTGAATCCACCGGCAAAATCACGCGCGGAGTAGTTACCACGGAGTATTTATATCGCGCCGGACTTTGGTAGAGCTGACGGAGCGCATACTCGGCGGTGACTACGGAGTCGGTTTGCGGCACGATGTAGGAATACGACATGCGGTCGCCGGCATAGTCGGCGCGGGTGGCGTACATGGGGATGGCCTTGGCATCGTAGGAGGGAATGCGTTGCTGGTCCACATACCAGTCGGTGGTGAGGTAGGATTGGTTGACCACGCGCACGTCGGTGCGGAAGCCTTCGACCTCCTGAGCGTACCACAGGGGGAAGGTGTCGTTGTCGCCGTTGCAGAAGATGATGGCATTGGGCTCGGTGGAGGCAAGGAAGTTCATGCCGAAGTCGCGGGCCACATAGCGGCCGGAGCGGTCGTGGTCGTCCCAGGTCTGCGACACCATTTGCAGCGGGATAATCAGGCCCACAAGGCAGGCGAAGCCGGCGGCTGCCCAAGCCAAGGGCTTATTCTCCATGGTGTCGGCGTCTTCTTCTTTCACCTTGGCCTTGCGAGCGATGAGCGAACGCAGCAGCATGCCAATGGCGGGCACGCCCATGCCAATCCAGATGGCGAAGGCGTAGAACGAGCCGGCGAAGGCGTAGTCGCGCTCACGCGGCTGGCCGGGCGTTTGGTTGAGGTAGAGCACGATGGCGATGCCGGTCATCAGGAACAGGAAGCACACCACCCAGAATTGCTCGATGCCGCGCTGCGGGCGGCCGGGCTTCATATAAAGCGACTGCCACAGCAGGCCAATCACGCCTAAAAGCAAGGGCAACAAGTAGAACACGTTGTGGCCCTTGTTGTTCTTGCCGTACTCATCGGGCAACAGCGATTGGTCGCCCAAGCGGGCGTTATCGATGAAGGGAATGCCGCAAATCCAGTTGCCGTTCTGCGGCTCGCCGTTGCCGGCGATGTCGTTCTGGCGACCGGCGAAGTTCCACATGAAATAGCGCCAGTACATGTGCGAGAACTGGTAGTTGAAGAAATAAGTGAGGTTGTCCAAGAACGAGGGCACCCACATGCCGGTGTGCTCCACTTCGCGGCCATTGTGGTCGACGAAGGTGGCAACTTGCTTCTGGTGGTAAATATAAGGCGCAACCTCATAGAGCGGAGCGAAGCCGTCCTGCGCCCATTTCATGCGCACTTCCTGCGGAATTTGGTCGATGTCGGGAGTGGAATATTGCATCCAGCCTTTGTAACCGCGCACATGCTCGGGCTTGGTGGAGTAGATGCGGGTGAAGAAGCAGGAAATGTCGGGGATGTCGCTATAGTTGGGGTTGGAGAGGGTCTCGATGTAGTGGTCGCGTTGGCTCGGGTCGGTCTTAACATCCTTGCGGTAGGTGTACTTGGGCTCGCTGTATGGGCGGCCGTTTTCGTCGCGGAGCACGCCATCGCAAATCTCGGTTTGGGGTCGGCCTTGCTCGTCTACGGGCACGTAGTAGTTGCCCGAACCTTCGGGGTACTCTTCCATGACCAATTGCTCGGCAAATCGGCCGCCATAGAGCAGCGGAGTGTCGCCGTATTGCTCGCGGTTGAGGTACGAGCCGAGGGAGAACACGTTGTCGGGCGCGTTTTGGTTCATCGGCGTGGAGGCGTTGGAGCGGATGAGCAGCAAGGCGTAGCTCGAATAGCCCACGAAGATGAGGAATACACTGAGAATCACCACATTAAACATGCGCACCGGCACTTTCTTGCAGAAGCCGAACAGATATACAATCAAACCGCCAATCAGCACCAAGGGGATGACCCAGCCGCCCATAAACGGCATACCGGAGAGGATGATGCTCAGCAGCACACCAAACTTGATACCCATGGGCGAGCGCTGCAGGTAGAGCGCGCGGATGGTGAGGATGAACACGGCAAATGTGAGGATGGCATAGATGAGCACGCCGGTGTTGTAGCTGCAACGGAAGAAGTTAACGAACAGCAATTCAAACCATTGAGCCACTTTCACGAAGCCCGGCACCAAGCCGAAGAGAATCAGCGCGATAATCACGAACGACACGCCGAGGGCAATCAGCGAGCCCTTGGCGTTGATGTTCTTGAACTTGCGGTAGTAGAACACCAGCACAATGGCCGGGATACAGAGCAAGTTGAGCAAGTGCACGGCTATGGAAACGCCTATGACGTAGGCGATTAGAATCAAATAACGGTCGCTGTGCGGTTGGTCGGCGCGGTTCTCCCATTTGAGGATAAGCCAAAACACCAAGGCGGTGCAGAACGACGAGAAGGCATACACTTCGGCCTCCACAGCGGAGAACCAGAAGGTGTCGCTCCAGGTATAAGCCAATGCGCCGCACACGCCGCCGCCAAAGATGAGCAACATCTTCCACAGCGAGATGTCGTTGGCATCATCGCGCACAATCAAGCGCCGTACAAGGTGTGTTATCGTCCAGAATAACAGCAAGATAGTGCCTGCGCTGAGCAGAGCCGACATGGCGTTGACCGCGATTGCGGCATGGGCTGCGGTGCCGCCAAACAGGGTGATGAAGAATCGCGCGCAAAGCATAAAGATGGGGTTGCCCGGCGGGTGACCCACTTCGAGCTTCATACCTTGCGAAATAAACTCGGGGCAATCCCAGAAACTGGCGGTCGGCTCCAGAGTAAGCAAATAAGTGACGGCGGCGATGACAAAGCACGTCCAGCCGAGCACATTATTAATTAGATTATACTTTTTCATTTAAAATTTGTTGATTTTGCAAAATAACTTGCAAAGGTACGCACAAAAAACCAAATACGCACCATTTCCACCTATAAAAAATGTGAAAGCGCCGGTAGTGGAGAGCGGAGAGCGAAGAGCGAAGAGGGGAGAGGGGAGAGGGGAGAGCGGAGAGGGAGGCTTCGCTAAAGCTCAGAGCCGTGACAAAAAAGTGGGCGGCAAGCGCAACCGAGCGGAAGCATTGCGAGAAGCTGCCGGTGCGCCGGCCTTTTTGCAACCGCTTCGAGCTCTTGCTCGCTCCGAAAGGGGATTGTGTATTTTTTTTGGATTTTTTTGGGAAATTTTTTTGGTGGTTTGCGCGAAAATTTCTAATTTTGGGCGCTGAATCTTTGCTCTGCAAAAATGCAGTTTTAAACAACCTTAAAACTAATAAATCCATTAAAACTGAAAGCCTTATGATTATTGGCGTTCCCAAAGAAATTAAGAACAACGAGAATCGCGTGGCAGTAACCCCGGCCGGTGTGAAAGAGCTGGTGGCCCACGGACACGTTGTCTACGTTCAGCACACCGCAGGCTGTGGCAGCGGTTTCTCCGACGAAGAATACACTGCAGCCGGCGCCTCAATCCTCCCTACCATCGAAGAAGTGTACCAAATCGCCGAGATGATTATCAAGGTGAAGGAGCCCATCGAACCGGAATACGAGCTGGTGAAGAAGGGTCAACTGCTGTTCACTTACTTCCACTTTGCTTCTGACCGTGAACTCACTGACGCGATGCTGGCCTCGGGTGCCACGTGTATCGCTTACGAAACCGTGCGCGACCGTGCGGGTGCGCTTCCCCTGCTTGTACCCATGAGCGAGGTGGCCGGCCGCATGTCGGTGCAAGAGGGTGCTCGCTTCCTCGAAAAGCCGCAGGGCGGCAAGGGCATCCTCATGGGCGGTGTACCGGGTGTGAAACCGGCCAAGGTGCTCATCTTGGGCGGCGGCGTGGTTGGCCGCAACGCTGCGCTGATGGCCGCCGGCTTGGGCGCTGATGTCACCATCACCGACATCTCTCTGCCCACTCTGCGCCACATCGCCGAAGTGATGCCGCGCAACGTGAAGACGCTCTACTCCTCGCGCCACAATATCGAGCAGGAGCTGCCCACCGTAGACTTGGTTATCGGCTCGGTGCTCGTGCCGGGTGCCAAGACGCCGAAACTCATTACCGCCGATATGCTGCCGCTGATGCGTCCCGGCACGGTAATGGTCGACGTGGCCATTGACCAAGGCGGTTGCTTCGAAACCTCGCATGCCACCACTCACTCCGACCCGATTTACGTGCTCGACGGCGTGGTTCACTACGCTGTGGCCAACATCCCCGGTGCGGTACCTTTCACTTCGACCTTGGCGCTGACCAACGCCACCCTGCCCTACGCACTGCGTCTGGCCGACAAGGGCTGGCAACAGGCTTGCCGCGAAGACCCGGGTTTGGTGCCGGGCGTGAACATCGTCGACGGCAAGATTCACTTCCGCGGCGTGGCCGAGGCCTTCGACCTGCCTTACGAAGAGCTGAAGTTGTAAACATCTGACTGCACAAACAATAAAAGCGTATTGGCATAAGAACTTGATTCTTACGCCAATACGCTTGCGTTATTTCTTGAGGGAGCGGGCGGCCAGGAGGTTGCGGGCTTCGGTGAAGGAGGCGAAAGTCTCCATCAAGTCCGACAGGGTGATGGCCGCGTTCTGCACCATTTGCTGGTAGAGGTCGGAACCGGTGGCGGCGGAGATGTTGCGCCCCAACAGGGCATCGTTCACGCCGGCCACGTCTTCGAAGAGTTTGAGCTGCAAACCGAGGATTTCGGCGGCGCCGCTGTTGGCGGTGTTGGTGATTACTTGCTGAGGCAAATCGCCATTGCCATTGATGGGGATGACGCTGTCGGAGCGCGACCAGAGCGAGCCGATTTGTTTCATAGTCATGCCGGTGGGCAGCTGCTTGGTAGGGAAGATGAGCACGCCTTTGGCCGAGGTGGCGAGCATCGAATCGAGCATGACTACGATGCGGTTGATGGAGCGTTGCTGGTCGATAAGGTCCTCGACAAAGGGGTGGATTTCTCCATCAATCAGCGGGTAGAAGTTGACCACAAAGGGGTGAGATTGGTGCTGAAATGGCGAGATAAACTCCTGAAGGACAGTGCCGTCGGCCAACATGAATGTGCAGCACCAGTGCACATCCATCGACACGCGGGTGCCGCGTGTCTGCTCCAACGCTCGCAGGCGCCAGATTTCGATGACGCGGTGACGGCCTTGCGGAGCGCGGAAGAAGTCGTTGGCGGCGACGGTTGAACCGATGGAATCGGCCAGCGAGAACGCGGTGTCGACCTCGGCGGCCATCTGCTGACGGAGCTGGTCCACGCGGCGGCGGTTGCCGCCGAATTGGTTGATGAGTTCGGCAGGTGTGTAGTCGTGGAGCATACCGATGAAGTCGATGTCGATGCCGCGCGGGTCGGTGAAGTGGTTCACGAAGAACCGGTCGGGGTTGACGTTGTCAATCCACACGCCTTGTCCGGCGGCGCGCCGTTCGGGCCACACGCGCTGGATGGCGCAGCCGGAGATAATGAACTCTTCGAGCAGGCGACAATCGAGTTCGAGCAGACGGTTTAGGCGGGCGGTGTCGGAGCGGTAGTCGTCGACGTCGGCAGCGCGGAGGCGGAAGCGGCCAATGATGGTTTTGACCATCTGGCGGAGGCGGTTGTTGGTAAGCGGGCGGCGGCCGGCACGCAGAAGCATGTCGCGTTCTGACATTTGCTTGCCGTTCTCGTCGGTGACAATGTCGCACCACTGGTCGCCGTAGGTGTATCGCTTCAGGCGAGAGCGCACGGCGCGGAGGTCGGCACCGGCCACCCAGGCATCGTAGGCCTTTTGCAAGAGCTTGGTATTCTTGAGCATAACAGGTTGAGAATTAGAGAGTTGTTGGAATGGTGGCGAGGAGGGATTCGTCGAGGGTGTAGAGCTGTTCGCCGGGGTCGACCACTGCCACCACTTCGATAGCGTCGGCGGGTGCGCAGGGCGCGATGAGCAAGGAGCGGAGAGCGGCGATGGCCAACGGACGGCGGGCGGTCGGTGCTGCGAATGGGTGACCGAGCAATGCGGCGCAGGCGGTGTCGGCCTCAGGTGCGATGGCCATGGGCCAAGATGCGGCGCGAACGTGGACCACGCGGCGGCAGTCGTCCGAAAGGGTGATGGCGGCAGCGTTGTTGGGACGGGCTGTATGGGTGCAACGGGCAGCAATGTCGGCGGTGGGCAACAAAGCCGGGTCGGCGGTGTCGAGCAAATTGAGGTACCATTGGCGCATGCGTTGGGCGATGAGGTCGTTGACGTTGATGCCATCAAATTGTTCAATGGAGCACTCGGCGTAAGGGGTGTCGAGGCCGAGCGCAGCCCGCCAGATGGCGAGCATTTGGGCTTTTGTGTAGTGTGTCATAAGCTGGTGGTTAATTCACAGTAGAACAGGAGATTTAGCAGGAGAACAGGAGGACATTTCAGAGTGAGA